>JAOACR010000008.1 GCA_026417735.1 Kiritimatiellia bacterium | reverse complement strand
CGATGTTGTAGTGCCAGCCGGGGACGCTCGGCATGTGAAGGTCGCCCGAGCCGTGCGAAAGCAACGCCCGGCGACCGTCACCCGTATCGAAGGTCAACCACGCGCTCGTTGAATCGTTGAGACCACGCAGTTGCACTCCGCTGCCGCGGTCCACGTCGCCAAAGATCAGAAAGCCCAGCGTGACGTCAATGTTCTGGGTGATAATCGCGGGGTTCTCGGTAAATCCCACACCGAGGTTGTTGCTGCCGGTAAGCCACGCCCAGTGGCCAACGCCGTTGGGGATCACGTTGTTCGACCACGCTGTGGACAGGTTCCAAAACCTCCCTACGGTCTGAGCCCAGATGCCAGTCACCTGTGCGTTAGCCGCGCCCGCCGCGCACAGAAAGAGAGAAATCACCCGCCTCATCCGCGATCCATGCATGGCTGTAGACTCCCGATCCTATGTGGGCCTGTTCCCACAACTCACAAAATAGACCGGCCGCGGGGATGATGTCAAGAAAAACTTTTTCCCTGGACGAGGGCCCGCTTCCGCGCGGGCCGTTCTGTTCCTCGCCGCCGCCGAAAGCCCTCATTGACATCGAATCGCCCCTGGGGGACACTGGACGGGCCTGTGCCCTGTGCGCAGACGAGGCTGCGAACGAACATGAGAACCGGGATGATGGCAGCGGTCATCGCGCTACTGATGGCGGCGATGGACGGATGCAACAGTGGCGGCGGCGGAACAGGTGGTAGCCCCGGGTCCGCCGGGATCGACCTTTCGGGCACCTGGCAGGGCCAATATGTCGCGCCGGGCGTCGAGATTCCGCTCTCGGCGAAGATCCGGCAGTCGGGTGACTCCATCATCATCCAGACCACAAAAGACGGCGTCGGTCATTTGCTTACCGGCGTGATGCGCGCGGACGGAAGCCTTCTGCTGACCGACTCGTTCGATGGCGAGACCTGGACGTCGTACGGACCGGTGACGGAAAGCTACGTTCGAATCCGCGACTACCTTTACGACCCGTCCCTCGGTTCGGACTCGCCGGAGCAGGACATTTACCTTTCCCGCGCGCGATGAGCGGCCGCGCTGCGTGAGCGTCCAACCTGCCCTACCTCGCGGAAGATGAGGCGTGGAGTCTGCGGACCGCCACGAACGGTTTCTCGCGCAGTTTCTGCGCCACCAGGACGAAATCGCGGCGGTGGTCGGCTCGATGGTGCGCGATCCACACCTGCGCGAAGACATCGTGCAGGAGGTGGCGATGGTGCTGTGGAGGAAGTTTGACGAGTACGACCCTTCGCGGCCGTTCGGCGCATGGGCGCGCGGCATCGCGGTGCGGAAGGTTCTGCAGGCGTGGGCCCGGCAGCAGCGGTTGCCGTCCGCGATGGCACCGGAGACGATGGAAGCGATCCTCGCGGGATTTGATCAGACGGAGTCCGAGGCCGAGAACTGGGCGGAGCGGGAGGCGGCGCTGGAGCACTGCATCGGGAAGCTGCCGCAGCGCTCGCAGCGGCTGCTCGATCTACGGTATCGAGAGGGGCTCTCGTTGCAGGCGATCGCGGAGCGGTTGTCGAGCACACTGGACGCGGTGAACAAGGCACTGTCGCGACTTCGCCGGGCTCTACGGGAGTGCGTGGAGCAGCGGTTGGCGGAGGCGGGCGGATGAACGGCGAGGTGGATCGGGAACTCGACGAGCTGATCGAGCGTCATTTGAACGGTGAGCTCGATGACGCGGGCCGTGCGCGGCTGGAAGCGGCGATCTGTTCCTCGCCGGAGGCGGCGCGGCGGTTCGCGCGCGCGGCGAGGTTCGAGCGGCTCATCGAGCGCCACCTGCGGCGTCCCTCCACCGTGCTCGCCGGGACGCCGGCCGCGGTCCGCCGGTTGCGGTGGGGCTGGTGGCGTGGGTTCCGGGAGCATGCCTGGGGGCCATTGGCGGCAGTCGCGCTGCATGCGCTGTTGATTGGCGCGCTGATCCGCTGGGTGATGTGGCCGGCGACGCCGCGGCGAGAAGAAACCGTCGAGGTCGCAATGGAGACCCGCCGCGAGTCCACCCAGCTCGACCGTCTACCGGAGATGCCGGCCGAGAACATCGCGCCGGGGTTCGCGCCGCCGGCAAGGCCAGAACTCGGCAAGGGTCCCGGCCCAGATCTGGCCGAAAACGCGGCACCGCCGATCGCACAGCGGCCGCTGGTGGCGCCGCAGACCACGGTCCGGTCTCTGGCGACGATTTCGCACCCATTGGTCGCCAGCCGGTGGGGCGCGCGACGCGAGGCCGTGGCCCGCGAGTTGCCGGCTGCCCTCGCCGCGGCTGTCGATCGGGCAACCGCCGAGGGAGTGGAGTGGCTGGCGGGACGGCAATCGGCAGATGGCGCCTGGCGCGAAGCGGGGACGGATGGGTTGGGTCTCACCGGGCTGGCGGTGCTGGCGCTGCTCACCCGCGGCGAAGAACTCCGGGAAAAGGGACAAGCGGAGCGCCTTCGCGCGGCCATGGACCATCTGGCCGCGTCGCTCCGCGTCGGGACGGGCAGTGAGGGGGAGGATCTTCGGGGGGCGGTGCTACGATTGAACGCACTCGCGGACGGCCAGGTAGTGCTGCGGTTGCCGCGTTGGCAGGCGGCCCTCGAGCGAGCCGCCGCGCGAGTGCTGGACGCGCAGCAGCCGGACGGCGGATGGGGCACTTTGTCCGGAGTACCCGATCCGGTTGTGACCGCGTGGGCGGTCTGCGGGCTGCGCGTTGCCGCGACCATCGGCGTGGAACCGGAGCGGATCCGGGCTGCGCTGCCGCGCGCGGCGGCGGCGCTCAACCGCACGCCGAACCCGGCCAGCGGTCTACTGTATTATCCGGCGCCCTCGGAGCGTTCGGCGGCGGCGGTGGGCGGGCTGGCTGGCACGGTGCTGGCACTCCAGATAGCGGGCGAGGGCTCCGGGCTGCGCGTCCTGCGTGGTCTTCGCTCGCTCGACGAACACTGGAACGATCCCGGTCGCTGGCTGCGCGAGGCAGGAGGACTCGATGCGCTCTGGCTTGCCGCCTGGGCTCATCAGCAGGCGGGCGGCGCAGTGTGGACGAGATTCTATGCGCGCTGTGCTCCAGCGGTGCTGCTGGCGCGCACCGCGGGGAGCGCGTGGGAGACGGAGGGGCGCGCGTCGGTGCGGGCCACAAGCGTGGCGGTGCTGTTGCTCGAGACGCCGTGGCGCTATCCGCGCGCCGCCGAGTGGCCCGCTCTCGCCGCGGCGAACCGCCTGCCCGCGCTGTACGCCCGCCGCTAACCCGCCCTCGGCAATGCTGGCCGGGGTGGAACCCGGCCTCCACCCGCACCGTCTTTTCGAAACCGCCCGCGAAATTACCCGTGGAGGGCCCGCTTCCACGCGGGCCGTCTCACCGGCGTCCCCCGTGCCTGCACCTCCATCCCTCCGCACGCCAGACACCCTCAATCCAAGGCCGGAGTGGAACCCGGCCCTCCACCCGCACCGGTGACGAGGACACCAAATGGTCGCCGCACGTCGGGGCGGTGAGTCTGGACGTGCCCCACCTCCGGCGGTAGGGTAG
>JAOACR010000007.1 GCA_026417735.1 Kiritimatiellia bacterium | reverse complement strand
TCCCTCCGCACGCCAGACACCCTCAATCCAAGGCCGGAGTGGAACCCGGCCCTCCACCCGCACCGGTGACGAGGACACCAAATGGTCGCCGCACGTCGGGGCGGTGAGTCTGGACGTGCCCCACCTCCGGCGGTAGGGTAGAGCGTGTTTTTCCTCGCGCCACTGCTGGCCGGCGTCGCGCTGTTTGCCCTGGCGTACGTGGTGTATGGCCGGCGCATCGCGCTGTGGCTGGGCGTGGACGACACGCGCCCCACCCCATCCCGCACGCACGCGGATGGTGTGGACTTCGTCGCCACGCGGCCGCTGGTGCTGTTTGGGCACCACTTCAGCTCGATCGCGGGTGCGGGCCCGATTGTTGGCCCCGTCATTGCGGCGATGGCGTTCGGATGGGTGCCGGCGCTGGCGTGGATCTTGATCGGTGCGGCGCTGGTGGGTGGTGTGCATGACTTCACCGCGCTGATCGCCAGCATCCGTCACGGCGGACGTTCCATCGCGGACATCAGCCGGCGGTTGATTCACCCGGCCACGCACCGGGCGCTGTTGCTCTTCATTCTCCTTTCGATGATCTACGTGATCATCGTGTTTCTGGACCTGACCGCCTCCAGCTTCGCGCCGGTGGCGCGGGTGGCGGCGGAGCTGCCGGAGAGCGCGCGCGTGACGGTGCGCGAGGGGGGCGCGGTCGCAGCCGCCTCGCTGACGTACATCGCACTGGCGTTGCTCTTCGGCACAGCGATCTACCGGCTGGGTGTGCCGCTCGGCGCCGCAACCGCGGTGTTCGTACCGCTGGTGTTTGCGGCGGTCTACGCCGGGTACCGCTGGCCCGTCACCGCGGACATGGTGCCGGCGTTGGGCGGGTCCGCAAAGCACTTCTGGAGCGCCGTGCTGCTGTTCTACTGCCTGGCGGCCTCCGTGCTGCCGGTCTGGTTGCTGCTGCAGCCGCGCGACTACCTGGCGTCGTTTCTGCTCTACGGCTGTCTCCTCGGCGGTGTCGCAGGCGCAACGGTTTCGGCGCTGCGCGGCAGCGTTGCGGTGGCCTATCCGGCGCTGCTCGGCTGGCGTGACGCGAGCCTCGGCCCGATCTTCCCCGCGCTGTTTGTGACCATCGCCTGCGGCGCGGTGTCGGGGTTCCACTCGATCGTCGCCTCCGGCACCACCGCGAAGCAGCTCGACCGGGAGGGCTCCGCGCGGCCAGTCGGCTACGGGGCGATGCTGGTGGAGGGGATCCTCGCGATTCTCGCGGTGATGACGGTGATGGCGCTGCCGGAGCGCAGCCCAGCGAACCCGGTGCAGATTTTCGCGGGTGGCCTGGGCCGATTCCTGCAGGTGTTCGGATTGCCTGCCTCCGCCGCGACGGTGTTCGGCATGCTCGCGGTCAGCACGTTCCTGCTCACGACGCTCGACACCTGCACCCGTCTGGCGCGCTTCCTTCTGCAGGAGCTGCTGGGACTACGGAGCGGTTCGCTCGGCGTACGGCTGCTCGCGACGGTCTTGGTGCTGGCGATTCCGGTGCTGGTGGTTTTCCGAGAGGTGCCCGGCCCCGGCGGGGTGATGATGCCGGTTTGGAAGGCGATCTGGCCCGCGTTCGGCGCGTCGAACCAGCTGCTCGCCGCGCTCGCGCTGCTGGTGGTGTCCGGCTGGCTGCGCGCGGAAGGGCGGCCCGCCGCCTACGTCTTGACGCCCGCCTTGTTCATGCTCGCGACGACGATGACCGCGCTTGCGCGGCTGGCCTGGAGCAACCTCGCGCGGGACGGGAGCGCGTTCGTCGGTGGCGTGTCGCTGGTGCTGCTGGTGCTAGCGGTGTGGGTGGTGGCGGACCTTGCGCTTCACCGCCGCGTTCGGCCCGCCCTCTAGACTTCCCGGGGTGCGGGCGTGCCCGGGGCGGGAGTCGAACCCGCACTCCTTTCGGAAACGGATTTTAAGTCCGTTGCGTCTGCCGTTCCGCCACCCGGGCACCAACAGCCAGTCTTCACCGGCGCGCCCGAGGGCGCAAGCGCGCGGCGGGGTGCGGCCGCTGGTCAGCCCGCGGCGAGCTTCGCGCGCGCGATCTCGACCAGCGCGCCAAAACCAGCCGGATCCTGCAGCGCAATTTCGGAGAGCATCTTGCGGTTCAGCGCGACGCCGGCCTTCGCCAGCCCCTGGATCAGACGGTTGTAGGTCAGGCCGTGCTGTCGCGCCGCGGCCGACAGACGCGTGATCCACAGCCCGCGGAAGTCGCGCTTCCGCGCGCGGCGGTGCGCGGTGGCCATCGTCATCGAGCGCTCGACCGTTTCCCGCGCAGTGCGGTACAGCCGCGAGCGCGCGCCGTAATAGCCTTCCGCCTGCTTGAGAAAACGCTTCCGACGACGGCGGGAGGCAGGTGCATTGGTGGATCTCATGGACGGGGTCTCCGCAGAGAAATTCGAACGTCAGTGCACGGCGAGCGCCTGCGCGATCCGGCGATAGTCCGCGGGCGACACCAGCCCGCCGCGGCGCAGTTGGCGCTTGCGCTTCCGGGACTTCCCGCTCAGCAGATGCCGCCGGCCGGCCGCGGTACGCCGGAACTTTCCGCCGGCGGTGCGCTTGAACCGCTTCGCAACCGATTTGCGAGTCTTCATCTTCGGCATGGCATCCTGCCTTTCCGCTCGCCACCGCCTCCGAACACCTGCGTCCGGCGCGGTTAAAACACGAACAAGGGCGTCGAGCCTACACCGCTGCACCAGCGCTGTCCAGCCCCTCGGGCAATAGCCCGAGCGTGCGCAGCACCGCCGCCAGTGCGCGCCGGTTCGCCGGCTCCATCGCGCACAGCGGCAGCCGGTACGCCTCCTCGATCCGCCCCATCATTGCCAACGCGGCTTTCACCGGAATCGGGTTCGTCTCGATGAAGAGCGCACCAAACAACGGGTGCAGGCGCAGATGCCGTTCGCGCGCCTCGTCGAACCGGCCGGCGAGCGCCGCCCGCACCATGGCGACGATCTCTGCGGGCACCACGTTGGACGCAACGCTGATCACCCCCCGCGCGCCGACCGCGATCATCGGCAGGGCGAGCGCGTCGTCGCCGGAAAGCACCGCCAAGTCGGTCTCCCGCACCAACCGGCTGACGCGGTCCACGTTGCCCGCCGCCTCTTTGATCCCGATCACGCCCGGATGCCGCGCCAGCTCGAGCGCGACCTCCACGGGGATCTCGCGGCCGGTACGGCCGGGAACGTTGTACAGCACCACCGGCAGCCCCAGCTCGGCAACCGCGGTGAAGTGCGCGATGAGTCCGGCGGACGTCGGGCGGTTATAGTAGGGGGTCACCTGCAACGTCGCATCCGCGCCCGCGTCGCGGGCGAGCCGGGTGAGCTCCAGCGCCTCACTCGTCGCATTCGCCCCGGTGCCCGCAATCACCCGGCAGCGGCCAGCCACCGCGCGGATCGTCGCCTCGACCACCTGCGCGTGTTCTTCCATCGACAACGTCGGCGACTCGCCCGTGGTGCCAACCGGCACCAGGCCGTCCACGCCGGACGCGATCTGCCACTCGATCAGCTCGCGCAGCCGCACCCAGTCCACCGCGCCGTCGCGCGTGAACGGCGTGACGATCGCGGTGTAGGTGCCGCGCAGCTGCGCGCGTGTCAAAGATTGAGAACTCACATCGAACCTCGAATGCCCACGGCGGACCGACGGCGCGGCATTCGCGGACGCCGGCCGGGATGGCAGTGCAGCGGCACCAGCATCGCCGGCGGCGCGTCGAAAAGCAAGTTCCCCGGGGCGCGGTGCGCGCGGTGGCGGCATGAGGTATTGTGCACGCGTGAACCTAGCGCAACTGGCGGTGGGCGCGTTTGTGGTGGGGCTGTCGGGCGCGATGTCGCCGGGGCCGGTGTTCGCGGCGACGGTCGCTGAATCGGTCCGGCGAGGCGCCCGCGCGGGACCACAGATCGTCGCGGGTCACGCGGCGCTCGAAATCATGCTGATCGCGGCGCTGCTGGCCGGTCTGGACCGCTGGCTGCGCCGGGAGGCCGTGCGTACCGCGCTGCTGCTCGGTGGTGGTCTGGCGCTGATTGCACTGGCGGTGCGGATGGCGGCCGACGTGCGCGCGGACCGCTTCGTGTCCTCCCCCAGCCGGATCGCGCCGGCGCCTCCCTCCGCGCTGCATCCGGTGGTTCTGGGTGTGGTGCTGAGTCTCTCGAATCCGTACTGGATCCTCTGGTGGGCCACGATCGGGCTGGCGATGCTCTCCCCCGCGGTCGAACAGGGCTGGCCCAGCGTCGCCGCGGTGTATGCCGGCCACGTCGGCGCGGACTTCGCCTGGTACGGCGCGGTCTCCGCGGCGGTCGCCCGGGGCCGGCGCTGGCTTTCGACCGGCGCGGCGCGGCTGCTCGGGCTGGCCTGCACGGCCGGGATGCTGTGGCTCGGCGGGGTGTTTCTCCACACCGGCGCACGCCGACTGCTCGGCGCGCAATCGGTTTGGTGAGTGAGCGCGGATCGCATATTGTGAAAACCGGAGATGACTGCGATGCACACGTTTGTCACCGCGACGGAATGGCAGGGCGGCGAGCGCTTGGTTACGCGGACCGAAGGCGGACTTTCGCTGGACATCTCGTCGCCGCCGCAGTTCGGCGGGGAGGCGGGTCGATGGACGCCAGAGGACCTGCTGGTCGCCGGCGTCGAGAGCTGCATTCTGCTGACCGCTCTGTACTTCGTTCAGCGCCGGCACATCGGCCTGAAAAGCTGGACCAGCCGCGCGGTCGGCACGATGGAGAAGGGCCCCAGCGGCCTTCGCTTCACCCGCATCGAGGTGCGGATCACCGCGCGCGTTGCGACGGAAGAGGATGTACCGCGCCTGCGGGAGGCAGTGGAACTGGCCGAAAAGTACTGCCCGCTCAGCGCGGCGGTGAACTTCCCGGTCGAGTTCTCGCTCGACTGTGCCGCCCAATGATCCATCGCAGCCAACCGGCGCCGCGCGCCCGAAGCGTAGCGGCGTGGATCGCCGCGGCCGCCGCCGCGGTGCGCACCGCCACCGCCTGGGGGCCGCATGCGGAGATCACCGCCGCCGCGATGGCCCGCATTCCGAGCGAAAGTGCGATCCGCCATCTCCTGGGGCCGGAGTGGGAGACGCTCACGACGTGGTGCTGGCTTCCCGACCGCCGCCGGGCGCTGGGCGAGCGCGCGGGCGAGCTGTTCCACACGGACGATTTTCTGCATCTGCCCGGCGTACCGCCGGACGTCGCCCACACGATGCCCGTGGTGGCCACGACGTGGGCGCCGCATTTTCAGCGCGCGCTGGACGCGCTGAGAATGGAGACGCCGCGGAACGCCGCGCGCTGGGTCGGCACGCTGCTGCACTACGTGCAGGACAGCGGCGCCCCGCCGCACGCATGGCCGCGCGGTCCGCACGGGCCGATGGAAAACTGGGTGCCCGCGGATCGGATCGCGATCCCCGATCATGTGCCGCGAATGCTGTGCGAGCGCGAGACCGATGCGCCGAACGCGTTCGCGTCGGCGATGCGAGTGCACGTCGCCGACGCCGCCGAGCGCGGCCAGCGCATCGAACCCCTTGCCGCGGCCTCGAACCGGCCGGCGGTCGAAGCGATCGCGCTGATCAGCGCCAACGAGTCGGCCAAGCTCAGCGCGGACGTGCTCGAGACGCTGGGCCGGCTAGCGATGCGGCCCCGCTCCGGTCCCGAGGGGGAGCTCTGCGGTCGTCTGCGGGTGCCCGCGGTCATCCCCCGGCCGAAGGTGATGATCGCCGGCCGGCCGTGGTCCACCGTCTGCGACGCGGAGGGCCAGTGGAGCCTGCGCGGCGTGCCAGCCGGAGAATACGAACTGCTTGCGGCGGTGCCGGGATGTCCGCCATGGCGCGCGCGTGCGCGGGTGGGCGACCGTGAGCGGATCGAGGTGGACTTTGCGCCGGCCCCGCCTCTGGGCGAGGGCTCGACCCTGATGAATCCGGACTTCTCGCTGCGGTGGGTGCGGGCGGACGCGCCGGACTACTGGCATCGCCAGAAGGACGCCTGGGAGAGCGAGGCGGTCCCCGTCACAGGCGGGCGAGAGGTGCAGCTGCAGGTCGATTGGGTCGAGGGGACGGACGCGTCGCTGGTGGTGCGCTGGCGTAATACCGGCGCACCCACCGGCGGCCGCACCGCGTCGGAGCCCCCGCTGCGACCGGGCGAATCGCGGCGGCGGCTCGTCGTGCCGGAGTGGGCGGTGTGCGCGCGCATTGATCTGATGATGCGGACCGCGGACCCGACCACCTCCGTCCGGCGCATCGTCTGGACCGCTTCGCGCTGAGATGCCACCGGAGCGCGTGCGAACCTTGAAGCGACCCGCCACGCCGAACGAACGCCGCCGCGTGGAAACCGCGGAGACGCTCGCGCAGCGACAGCGGGAGATCTCGGTGTCGGAATTCTTCCTCAAGAACCGGCATCTGCTGGGTTTCGACAGTCCCCGCCGCGCGCTGCTCACCGCGGTGAAGGAAGCAGTGGACAACTCCCTGGACGCCTGCGAGGAGGCCGGCATCCGGCCCGAAGTGGCGGTGGACATCGAACAGATCGGGCCGACCCGCTTCCGAATCACGGTCACCGACAACGGCCCGGGCATCGTGCGCGCGCAGGTGCCGAAGATCTTCGCGAAGCTGCTCTACGGCTCGAAGTTCCACCGGCTGCGCATGGCGCGGGGGCAGCAGGGCATTGGTATCAGCGCCGCCGGCATGTACGGGCAGCTGACCACCGGCCGCGCAACAGAAATCGTTTCGCGCACCTGCCGCGCCCGCCCCGCGCACCGGATGGAGGTGCTGCTCGACACCCGCGCGAACCGGCCGATCCTGCTGCGGGAGGAGGAGTGCGACTGGCGCCCGACCTTCCCGGACCCGGATCGGCCAGAGGCGCCGGTCGCCTATGACCACGGCACCGCGGTGACCATGGAACTGGAGGCCGCCTACGTGCGAGGGCGGCTTTCGGTGGACGAGTTTCTGCAACAGTGCGCGATCGCGAATCCGCATGCGCAGCTTCACTACCGGCTTCGACTGCGCCCGCGCGGCGAGGAGACTGGCGACGGCACCGATGCGCCCGCTGACACCGCGCCTTCCCCCACCGCAGAAGCCGTCGCGCCGGCGGCCGCGCAGTGGCGGACGTTTCGCCGAGCGGTGGAGGAGATGCCGCCGCCGCCGGCGGAGATTCTGCCCCATCCGCACGGCGTTGAGCTCGGCATGTTGATGCAAATTCTGAAAGACACTCCCGCCCGGACGCTGCGCTCCGCGCTCGCATCGGAGTTCTCGCGCGTGAGCGACCGCACCGCGCTCGAGATCTGCCGGCGCGCGGGTCTGGACCCGGCGGCGCGGCCCGCGCGCATCGCGCACGCGGACGCGGAAACCCTGTACCGCGCTATTCAGAACACGAAGCTCATGCGGCCACCGACCGATTGCCTGGCGCCGATCGGGGAACCCGCGATTGTTGCGGGGTTGCAGAAAGAGATCCGCGCCGATTTCGTCACCGCGGTGAGCCGACCTCCGGCGGTCTACCGCGGGAACCCATTTTTGATCGAGGCCGGTCTCGCCTGGGGTCGGCCCGAGCCGATCGTCGGCGCCGAGGGCGCCGCGGACGAACCCGTGCGGGTGCTGCGGTTTGCCAACCGCGTGCCGCTGCTCTACCAGGCCGGAGCCTGTGCACTCACGCGCGCAGTGATCAGCGTGAACTGGAAGACCTACGGCCTGGCGCAGCCGAAGGGGGCGCTGCCGGTCGGACCCGTGGTGCTGTTGCTCCACATCGCGAGCGTCTGGGTGCCGTTCACCAGCGAAAGCAAGGACGCGGTCGCCGCCTACCCGGAAATCCTGCGCGAGGCGGTGTTCGCGCTACAGGAATGTGGTCGGCGCCTCGCGCAGTTTCTCAGTCGCCGCCGTCGGGAGGAGGAATCACGGCGGAAGCGCGAATACATCGAGACCTACATTCCGCATCTGGCGCGCGGTCTGGCCGCGATTCTCTCGCTCCCCGAGCGCACGGAGGCCGATCTGCGCGTCCGGCTATCGCGCATGCTCAAGCACTCACGTCCCGAGTCATGACCCCCGCCCGGCCATGAGCGAAGCGTTGCCCCCCACCGCGGCCGAACGGTTGGCGCTGCTGGACCGACGTCTGCCGCGCCGCGGTCGCCTCCTGATCGTGCCGCACGACTATCCGGATCCGGACGCGCTGGCCTCCGCCGGCGCGCTGCATCTGCTGCTGGAACGGCGCTGGCACCTGCCCAGTCGCATCGTCTACACCGGCGCGATCGCGCGCGCGGAAAACCGGGAGATGGTGCGGCATTTTCGCCACCGCCTCTGGCCGCTGGAGTCGTTGCATCCGCCGCGGCGCCCGGCTCCGGTACTGCTGGTGGATGCGCGCCCCGGCTCCGGCAACGTCACGCTGGCGCCGTGGATGCGCCCGATCGCGGTGTTTGACCATCATCCCCTCCCGCACCATCCCGCCGCACCGCTGCCGCCGTTTGCGGATATCCGCCCGCATCTGGGCGCGTGCACTTCGATTCTGCATGAATATCTCGAGGCGGCCGGCGTGGAGCCGCCAGCGTGGCTGGCCGCCTGCATGGTCTACGCGATCGAAAGCGAAACGATGGACTTCACCCGCGGGGGCGCACCGGAGGACCGCGCCGCCTATCTTTCACTGCTTCCGCGGGCGAGCCTGCGTCTGCGCGGTCTGATCCGCCACGCGCCGCTCACCGCCGATTACTTTTCGCTGCTGCGCGAGGCGCTCGCGAACGCGCGCGTGTACGGCCACACCGCCTGGTCCCACCTCGCCGCGGTGCCAAACCCCGAGATCGTGCCGGAGATCGCCGACCGTCTCGCGCGGCTCGAGCGGGTGTCGTATGCGTTCTGCACCGCGTTCCGGGAGGACACGCTGCTGGTCTCGATCCGCAGCAACCGCCGGAATGCGCGCTGCGGCGCGATCATCCGCGCGGTGGTCGGCCGGCGCGGCAGCGGCGGCGGACACGACCGCCTGGCGGCCGGCGCAATCCCCGTGCCGGGGCTCGATGCCGCCCAGCGAACCGCACTGCTCGAGCAGATCCGCGCCCAGTTGCTGAAGATGCTGGCACCTCGCGGGCGCGCGCCCGCGGCGCAGGGCGCCGCGCGCGCGCGCGCCCTCGCCGGCGAGCCCTCGTCCCCCTCCACCGCTCCCGCTACGGCGCCGGCAACGCCGGCGCCGACAGGTCCATCGGCCGACCCGGCCACTTCGCCTTGATCTGATCCCGGTAAAACGCGTCGCGGTCCTCCGCCCGGCGCCACTCGGCCACCGTCTCCGCCGCGACTCCCTCGTGCTCGATCACGTCCCCCGAGCGCGTGACCACGGTCAGCCGCTGCGTGTCGGCGTCATAGCGGAAACTGTACAGTTCCGGCGTCAGCAGCCGCTCGAACCGACCCGCCGCCCCCCCGGCCGTCACACACCCCGCGCCCAGCCATAGTGCGGCCAGCACCACCGCGATCGCCGCCGCACGAATGGACCGCCTGCTCATCTTGCGCTCTCCTGTGCCGCCGACAGCGTAGCGCAAACCCATCGCCGCGCACAAACCGTGCATCGTCCTCACCACCTGCTTCAGCGCGTGCGCAGCCATCCCATGCGACGGCGCCACTCCTGCAGCCACGCCTCGCGCCAGCGGCTGACCGTACGCGCCCCCGCATACTCGACCCGCCCCGCCGCCTCACGTCGCGCCGGGTCGGGGTCGTCCACCCAGTGCGGGCGCCCGGGACCCTGCCGTACGAAAGCCCCACCCCAGTGCTCCGCGGTCGGATCTTCGTGCGGCCCGCGCAACAAGTACAGCACCGACGGCGTGTCGCCCATCTTGAGCTCCGGCTTGCTGGCCCAGTACAGCTCACCCAGTGCCCCGCGTCCTCGCACGTACCGCTCCACGAAACCCGCATTGCTCCAGTCGCCCGACTGCGGCCCGCCCACGTAGGCGCCGCGAAAGGTGGTGTCGGTCTCGATCAACCAGAGGTCCGGATGCGACCGCACCACATATTGGCGCGCCGCCGGATCCTGACGGGTGTTCCAGGAACCGATCGCGTATACGCGCAGTGTTCGGGTGATGTCCGGCGCGTCGTGCAGCGCCTGCGCGACATCGGTCAGGCACCCCCAGACCAGCACCCACAGCGGGCGCGGGTCCGGCGCGCGCGCTCTTTCAATGATCCACCGCGATCCCTCCGTCGGGACTGACCAACCCGCCGCGGGCGCGGGATCGGTCGCGCCCTGCTTCACGAGCGCTCGCAACGCGTCTGGCGCCGGAAACCGCTCGGAATACCGCCGCAACCGAGGATGGTCCCGTTCGTACGCGTCCAGCACTTGATGGATGTCCCGCGCGCGGCCTGCTTTCGGTGGGGACGACACCAGCCCCTCCGTATCAAACAGATCGGCATGCACCAGATAGTGAACCAGCGACTGGATGTCGTCGGGGTCATCGCCGCCGATGTCGGTGCAGATGATCACGCGGAAGCGCTCCCCCGCGAGCGCCCCGCCGGTGGGCTGACCGTCGTCGGTCAGCATCGGTGCGGGCCCGGTGAACCTGTCGCGCTGCAGCGAGTCGCGCAGCGTGAGCATCGCACGCCAGAACTCCGCGGTGGCCACGGCCCGGTCGGCTTCGATCAGCTCGATCACGGGGCCGGCGTCGTCGCGGACGAGCTTCACCGCCCCGTCGGGCCGCACGCCATCCGGACGCCAGCGGCGCACCGCGCGCAGATAATCCGGCCGTTTCAGCGCAATGACGGCGGCGCCGTCCACGTCACGTTCGGCCGGCCCGGCGCCGTCCGGATGATGCTTGTCGGCGATCCAGCGAAACAACGGCACCCCGCGCGGAAGCTCCCGGCGGAGGCGCTCCTTCGGCACCTCCGCCGCGGCCGCCACGTTGCGCGGCACTGCCAACACGCGACATCGGGATACGACGATCGTCCACGCCCAGATATCCAACCTCGCGTTCGCATCCGGCTCCGGCACACCAAACATGCCGGCCACAATGAGCCGGGACGCGATCTCGGGAGCACGAATCAACGCGTCCGCGGCCACCGTCAGCGCGCCGCCGGCCACAAACACGAGCGGCTGCTCCGCCGTCGCGCACCGCGCGTGCTCGATCAGCGCGGTGGCGGCCTCCAGGTTCAGCGGGACGGTGTCCTCGATGCGGCCCGAGGGCGGCGTCCGGAACGGCCCGCTGGCGCCAGCGATCGGCGCGGGCACACCTTGCAGTCCGCTTTCTCGCGCCAGTTGCGCGATCCAGACCCGGCCTGTGCGGAGCGCATCAGCGTCGCGCTCGCCACAGGTGATGCTGGTGGAGATCCCCAACAGCGCGAGTTCACCGAGGTGTGCGAGCGCCAAAATGTACTCGTCGGCATAGGCGTCGCGGTGATCGTCGTTGTCATACCACACCGCGCCCGGGCGGCCGAACCACTCCGGAACGGCACCGAGGGATGCGCCAACAAGGCCGATCGCCGCCGCCACGGCGAGCGTTCGGCGGACCATGATCCGCGCGCCCGGGCGCAGGCGGAGCGTCCGCATCATTTCGCTTCACCGCCTGAGCTGGACGCCTCCACGCACTCGATGGCGCCGGCGTCCCGCGCCCGACCGTGCGGCGGCCGGCCAAGCATGTCGCGCCGCGCAGGCCCGTCGAACTGCCAAGTGTAGAGTTCCTCGATCGTCGTGTGCGCGTCCGCGAGTGTGCCCCGCGCAATCCGCAGAAAGTCGACCGTCGCGTCCAGCCAGCCGCCGCCGGGCGTTCCGCCCACGCACAGGTCGCCCTCGTTCGCGAGCGATTCCGGTCCGGGACCCGGCGCGGCCGCATCCGGCCGGCCGTCCAGATAGAGCCGCAGCTGCCGGGCGCTGCGGTCCGCTTCCGCCACCAGATGCCGCCACTGCCCGTCCGCGACGGCGCCACTCGAAACGACCTCTCCCCGGCCCCCCTCCGCGCCCGCAATCGAGAACACCGCTCGGCCGCCGCGCAGTTCCAGTCGGTAGCCCGGCCCCTGCTGCTTGCCCACCACCAGCCCATCGCCTCGGGCCTGCAGCACGACCTCGATCAGCAGGTTGCCGCGGTGAATGTCCGCAGTGCGCAGCTCATCGCCCTCGAACGTGAACGCTCGGCGGGCGGGATCCTGTCCGTGCGCGGGACGCGTCGCGAGATTTGCGGTGAACGGCCGGGCGAGCTGCGCGTGCGGCACCACCGCGTACATTCGGCGGTTCGGATCCAACCGCAACGCCCCCGGCGCATATGTCTCGAGGATGCCTGGCACATAATCCGTCACCGCCCCATGCACCACCCGCAGCGGGTAGGTGGGGCGGTGCCGGTACTCCGTTCGCTCGGTGAGGAAATCCTTCGCGTACCAGTGCTCGTCCGGGATCAGCGATGGATCATCGCCTGCCGGCAGGAAGTGCCACTCGCCGACGACGCCCCAAAGCGACCAGGGCACAAACGCGAGCGCGCCGCCGTCCACCGCGGCCGACGCGGGATTCAGCCGGAAGTCGCCGCGCGCCGGATCGCGCAGCGTCGGCACCGGGTCCATGCGCCCGACGTCCGCCACGCGCGCGCGCGCCGCGACCAACGCGCTGCGGAACTCCTCCAGCGTCCTGAGCCACCGGCCGGAGAGTTCGACCACGCCGAGCTCCGCCACATCGTGAAACACGTTCGCCGCATAAATGTTGAGCTCGTGCTCGATCCGTCCGCCCTCCGCGGCGGCCGCGTGCGCCTCGTTCCCCTGCGCGCGCGTCTTCGCCGGCTCCGCGTGCCGAAACACCCGTTCACTGATCGCTTGCCACACGTTGCCGATGTAGCGGTTGCGGCCCGCCTCGGGCGCCTGGCGACGGGAACCGACGGTGTAGTTCCAGGCGGTGTTGTTCAAGAACAGGTTTTGAAAGCCAATGATCTCCTGAAACGCGGCACAGTTCACCAGCGGCGAGGTAGGATCGTTCGAACGTCCCCAGGCGATGTTGTTGAAAACGTAGTGCTGGAAGCCGCCGTCCAAATAGTACGCATGCCCGAACCCGGCGCTGCGCCCGTGAAACATTCGCTCGCCCTCGCGCTGACCGCGCGCGTCGTGGCTGAGGTTGTTGAAGATGTACACCGGCCCGTGCTGCCAGCTCTCGATGCCGCCGAAGTCGTTCCCGTTCTGCATGGTCTTCCACGCCTTGTTCTGCTGGATCAGCACGCGCACCAGCGGCACCTCCCCGCGCGTCGCGCTCTTTCCACCCACCACGTTGATCGCCTGCGCGCCGGTGCGTTCCACCACGTTGCCGGCGATGTGTGCGCGGCGGGCGTGGTCCAATCCGATCGCGGTGCCTCGTTCGTAGCGGGTGGGTCGGAAACCGATGTGCGTCGCATGGTTGCGGTAGATCGCAACATCGTCGAGCACGCCGACCGGATGGGCGTAGCCCCACCCGGCGCCGTCGCTCAGATGGATCGCCGCGACATCGCAGTTCCGAAACTCGTTGTCCTCGATCACCACCGACCGCACCGCCGTCCCCTCTCGCGTTGCCCGCAGTCGGATCCCCGCCACCAGGTCCTCGAACCGGCAGTTCGCGATGCGCAGGTGCTCCACCTCACCCCAGAACCGAATCGCCGCCGGCTGCGCGTCCGGACGGATCGTGTAGGGCCGCTGGCGGAAGTCCCACGCGACAACGTCCAGATCCCATGCCGGCGTGGTCCATCGGAACTCGAGGCCGGTGATTTCGAGATGGCGCACCACCTCGCCGACCAGGATGTCACTCAGCGCGCCCGCCTCGATTCTCAACGTCCGTGGGTCCGCGCCGCCCGGCGGCCGCAGGTACAGCGTGCTGCCGCCACGCCGCCGAGCCACCCAGAACTCGCCCTCGGGATCGTCGAGATACTGCGGCTTGTCCTCCAGATAGTAGCGCATGCCGCGGAAGATGATTTCCGCGTTGCCGCCCCCGGTCCATCGCTCAAAACGGACCGAGCCATCGGACGGATCGAACGCGCGCACGCGCGAGGGGTAGGGCGTTCCCATCACCCACCCGAACTCCGAATAGATCAGTGCACCGAGCACGAAGTCCGGATCACAGCCTTTCAGGTTCTTCGAATCGTTCGCGCTGAAAGTTTCGCGCGGCTTGAACGGATGGCGGTCGTTCGTCCAGCGGAACCACTGCGCTTTGTGATCCTCCGGCTCGGAGGTCCAGTTCGGATGACGAGCCAGCGGAATACGCCGGGCGCGACCATCGGCCTCGACGACCCAGAGTGTTCTCGGCGCGAAGTCGAGCTCCGCGCGCCACACCGTCTGCGGCTCCGGGATATCGCCGCGGTTCGCGCCGCGCACCCAGTTGGTGACCGGCCGCGATCCGGCGAGGATCGCCGCGCCGCGGCCCCAGCTGGGATCGCGGGTCAGCCGTATCGGTGCGCCGGGCCGGCCCATCTGCCGGACGGTGAGCTGGCCGCGGTAGATCGTCCCGCCCTTAAAGACATAGGTGTCGGCCTCGCGCTCCGCGGCGGCGCGGCCGGTCGCCGACGCATCCCAAGGATGGTGACGCCACGCCCGGTCCGGCGCGTCGCCGGCGAGCGCATCGTCGCCGCTCTCGGGATCGATGAAGCGGACCGTCTCACCCCGTTGAGGGAGGAAGGGCCGCGGCGTCCAGCGGAGGTCGCCGGTCTCGGTGACCTCCGCGAAGTTGGTGCGCCATGCCATGGGCGCGATCGCGTCGGCGCCCGCTTCAGCGGCGCCGAGGAGCGCAGCAGTGATCGCTGCCCGCCAGGCCCGAAGCTCGAGTCTCATTCGTCTCTCCTCGGGTTGATGGGGCGTCGCACCGATCAGACCACTCCCTGAAGCCGCCGTCGGAGCAGATCCAGAGTGAACTGCGCCGCCCACTGGCGAACCAGCTCGCGATCGCCCGGGAAACGGCGAGACCGAGCCAGTGTGGTCTGCGCATCGCACAGCGCCCACCAGACCAGCCCCACCGGCTTCTCTGGCGTGCCGCCGCCGGGGCCGGCGATGCCGCTGGTCGCCAGCGCGTAGTCGGCCGCGAAGCGTTCGCGGGCCGCGAGTGCCATCGCGTGCACGACTGGCTCGCTGACCGCACCATGCTCTCGCAACATCGGCTCCGGCACGCCCAGCCAGTGGGTTTTCACGTCGTTCGCGTAGGCGACCACCCCGCCGCGGAACCACTGCGAACTGCCGGGCACCGAGGTCAGCCGTTGCATGATCAGCCCACCGGTGCACGACTCCGCGACCGCGAGCGTTGCGCCGCGGCTCAGCAGTTCGCGCGCCACTACGGCGGCGAGATCCTCGCGCTGCCGCGAGTAAACGTGCTCGCCGAGGATCTCCTCCAGTTGCCGTGCCAGCGCGGCCAGCCGCGACGCGTCCGCCGCAGTGCCGGTCAGCCGCACTTCGAGCTGCCCGGGCGCCGCGCAGTAGGCCAGCTCGAACGGCCGCGGATCAAATCCCGCCGCCTGCAGGCGTTCGATCACGTCCGACTCGCCCAGCCCGCAGATCATTCGCACTTCCTCGACCACCGGTTCCGCGCCCGCATGCTCGCGCAGCCAGCGCAACACCTGACCGTTCAGCAGCGCCTCAAACTCGCGCGGCGGGCCGGGCAGCAGAAACAGCGTCCGCCCGTCCGGCAGCGTCAGCCGTTCCCCGGGCGCCGCGCCGACGGGATTGGGCAACACTTCCGCACCCTCCAGCACCAGCGCCTGCCGCCGGCGCGATTCGGTGAGCGTCTGCCCGTAGCGCTCGCACCGCTCGCGAATCCGTTCGAGCGAGGGCTCGTCCAACCGCAGATCCGCGCCGAGCAGCTCCGCGACCGCTTCGCGCGTGACGTCGTCCTCCGTCGGCCCCAGTCCGCCGGTGACAACGACGACCGTCGCGCGCGCGAGCGCCCCGCGCACCGCGTCCGCAATCGCGGCGCGATCGTCCGGCACAGAGGTCTCGCGCGTGAGTCGCAGCCCGAGCGGCGCCAGCGCGTGCGCCAGCCGCTGCGCATGAGTGTTCACAGTGCGACCGCTGAGCAGTTCCGCGCCGGTTGCGACCAGTTCCACGCCCGCCATGCGGCGCAGCATAGCGAAACTGCATCGTCCCGCCAGTCCCGGCGCCCGTTCAGCGCGGGGCATCGCGCCAGCGGCGGATGTACTCCTCCACATCGAACTTCCGGTGCAGACCCGCGGCGCTCATATAGCGCACCGTCCCGAACACCGGCCGCTCCGCCCACGGGCGATCGTGCTTGCCGAAGCACCACGCGACACCGGCGCAGGAGTTCGGATCGCGGCCGTCCAGCTCGTAGCGATCGTTCAAGCGCAGCGCGATCGCGAACGCTTCCTCTGGCGACCGGCTCCACTCGAGGATCTTCTTGCCCCAGTACATACGCATGTAGTTGTGCATCTTCCCGGTGATCACCATCTCGCGCTGCGCGGCGTTCCAGGCCGGATCGTGCGTCGCAGCAGCCTCCCATTGCTCGAGCGTGTACACATGCGGGCGTGGGTCGCCGGCGTGCGCGGCGAGTGTCGCGCGCGCCCAGGCGGGCAGCGCGTCGTAGTGCTGGCAGCGCGGGTTGTAGCGCGCGAAATTCATCGAAAGCTCGCGCCGGACGATGAGCTCTTCCAAGAATGCCTCTTTCGCCGCGCGGGGGGCCTCCGCCTCGAGCACCGCCCTCGCGACCTCCACCGGCGAAATCTGCCCGAAATGCAGATAGGGGCTTAGCTCCGACTGTGCGCCCGCGGTCGGGTCGTTGCGCAGCTCCGGGTAAACGCCGAGGTGGGCCGCGATGAACCGCCGCAGCCGTCGCCGCGCCTCCGAAGTGCCGCCATGAAAGATGGTGGAGGGCGCAACGGAACCGTCCACCCGAAGCCGTCGCAGCAGGTCCCCAGTGTTCGTCCACACCTCCCCCACCGGCGCCGCATCGCAGCGCACCGCCACTTCCGGCTCCGCGAACGGGGTCAAGAACCTGGCGCGATGCCGGTGGATCTTTGGCCGAAGCGTGCGCGCGGCGTACTCCTCGTGATCCGAGGCGGTCTCCACCGGCACCACGACATCGCCCTCGACCTGCTCGAGCCGCACGTGCACCCGCGCCGCGAGCTCGCGCCGCCACGCAACCTGCACCGGCATGTACCCACGATCGGTGACGACCAGCACGGCCTCCGAAGCGAGCGCCGCAATCACCTCCGGAGGATCCCCGATCCGCAACACCCAGCCGATGCCCCGCGTCTGGAGCGTGCGACGAACCTCCTCGAGGCCTTCGAGCATGAAACAGTAGTGCCGCGCATTCGCATCTGGGTACGACGGCGTCAGCGCAAAGCCGACAACGACTGGGCGCCGGAAGCGGTTCGCATGCTCGATGGCGCGCGCCAGCGCCGGATTCCACTCCGCGCGTTGCGACTGCTGCATCCAATACAGCACATACCGGCCGTCCGGTCGCTCTGGCGCCGGATTCAACACCGCCACCCGTTCAGGCTCCACCATCGCCGGTGCCCTCCGCGGGGACCGCGCGCGAGCGGAGCACGCCGTCATCGCCACGCGCCACCGCGATCGCAAACTCGTACCGGTCGAGATCGAGCGCAATCTCGAGGTCCTCCGCCGCAAACCACGGCCGCGCCGGATCCCCGAACTTGCGTGCCTCCGGGGATGCCCGCAGGCGCCGCACCAGCTGGCGCCCGTCCACCCGGCGCCCCTCCAACCGCGCCGCGAGCGCGCGCGCACACAACTCATCCTCCGCGGTCCGCTCGCGTCCCGCCCACCCCATCGCGACGATCGTCACCATCTCGGGTGCCATTGCTCGAAGAGCGCACGCGGTCGCCTCCAGGGTCACCAGCGCCGCGCCCCACAGCCGTCGGGCGCTCGGCGCCGCCGCGGCCAGCCCGGCCGCCCCCGCGCGCGTAGAGAGGACCACCCGCCGCCCCACCACCGGGGCGCGCAACAGCTCGGCCGGCGAGTTGCCGTGGTCGAACCCCGGCGGCGGGCGGCCCTCCACCTCCCCCGCGCACACGTCCACCCGCCCCGTCGCGCGCCAGCGCAGCGCCTCGGCGACGTCCGGCGTCCAGAGCAGTTCCGCAACGCCACGCGCCAGCAGCACCGCCGCAGACGTCATCGCGCGGAACACGTCCACAATCACCACGTCACCGCGGGCGGCTGCCGCCCCCTCCAGACCTCTGGCCAACCGGACAATCACCGCGCGTACGGACCGGCGGCCCATTCGTGTCCAAAGGTTGGACGCACCCTCCCTTGTGCCGTCCAATCTTCGGAACCGTGCTGGCGCGGTGCGCTCAAAGCTGACCTGTCGCTTCCTCCAGCCGTTGCCACTCGTCAAGATACCGCTCCGCCCATTCCCCGTCCGGCTGCTCGGCGAGGTTCATCAGCATCTCGCGCACCAGCTCCTGCTCCAGCTCGTACTGGTCGCGGTCGAACAGACCGCCCACGAAGGCCATCCGCAACCAGAGCAGGTACGTCGAGATCGCGTCGCAACAGTTGTACCGGATCACTGCCGGCCACTGACCGGCCAGCCACAGGTGCGCGACCTGCGGGCCCTCCGCGTCGAACTTGCCGGGGATGCCACACTGTACGGCGATTTCGTGCAGCGAGGGTGTGGCGGCGCGACTTCCCCCGCCGAGCGTCTCTAGCAGGTCCACGTTCCAGGGGTTTTGATTGAACCGCGCGAGATAATCCGGCTCCTCGTCCCACGGTTTCTGCGGCCGGCGACAGAACTCCGGCAACGGCAGGCCGTGCACCACCGCGCGCTGCAGCAACACCCGCAAGTCCGACCCTTGCGAATTGAAGCCGACCAGCTGCGGCCGGTGCCGACCCACCGCCTCGAGAAACTTGCGCAGCATGTCCGGCTCGGCCGCCTGCGCCGGGTCTTCGGGCTGGCGCGGCAACCACAGTAGCGTGACCGCGGGGTCCGCGCCCTTCTTCA
The DNA here is from genome assembly GCA_026417735.1 of Kiritimatiellia bacterium. NCBI lineage: Bacteria > Pseudomonadati > Kiritimatiellota > Kiritimatiellia > Kiritimatiellia bacterium. Next base: position 239,662 of record JAOACR010000007.1, on the reverse strand, counting down.
CCCGCCGCTCGACCACCGCGATGCTGACCAGCCGGCAGAGAGCATACTTCAGAAACGGAAACGGATTCTCATCGGTCGCGCCATTCCGGCGCCACATCTCGGCGAGCACCTCCGCATCGGTCGCGGTGGACGCCAATCCGTACAGCAGCCGGCCGGCAGCCGGATCGGGCACCCACTCGCAATCAAACACCCACACGACATCGCGGATCTTCGGCAGCATTACCGGTCGGTTTCCGCTCCTGTTATGCCGGAGCCCCCCCCTCCTCCGCAATCCTTGCCGACCTGGCTGAGCCCACTTGGCCCGGCCGCAAATCGGGCGTACAGTGATCCCGGAGGCATTCGGCAATGTCTGGCGCACGAACCAGCCGCGTGGGGTTCGCAGCAGTGACGCTGCTGGCGCTGCTGCTGGCGGGCGGCTGCGAGGAGCGAGACTACGACCACACCCCGCCCGCCGGCTACGGCAGCCTGATTCTCGACAACTTCACCGGCGACCGCATCCGGGTGTACATCAACGGCGGCGACGCCGGCCTGCTCGACCGCTACGACGATGCCGCCTGGGACCTGCGCCCCGGTCTGCACCGGGTCGTACTCGACCAGCGCGAGGGCCCGCGCCACGCGGCATGGGACGTGGATGTGGTCACCGCCCGGCTCACCGTGATCCGGGTGCGGGTCTCGGATTGGGACTGGCGAGAGTACGACGGCGAGTTCTCGATTCGCTCGCCCTGACGGACCCCGGTTCCCCGCACCGTCTCCGGAGTCCGGCGTCCGCGTGCACCATCATCACCCCATGTCGGGTGTCCACCACGTCGCCCGCCCGCCGCCTTCGTGCCGGCTTCACAGCTCTGCTGGCGAGCGCCTCCGCCGCGAATGATGTTTTGCCCATCCGTGCGCACGCCTGACAGTTCCGAGAGCCACCCGATGCTGCCCACCCCTGGGTGTACTGGTAGTTCATGGTCGGCAACCTCTCCCGCGAGGCGAAGACCGCCGATCCCGAGACGATGCATCGGGCCGGCATCGGTCACGCGGTGCGAGAAGCAGGACGGCTCGGCCTGGAAATCGCGCTCGGCACCGGACCGGGCTGGTGTGGAACCGGTGGCTCAGGGTTTCGCCGGACCAGGCGATGTAGCAGCTGGTAGCCGCCTCCATCAGCCTCGCCGGTCCGGCGCGAGTATGCGTGGTACTGCCCAGTCCCCGACCAAGACCGTCCTTTTTCGGTGAGCGCACGCTGCCGCCGCACCTTCGCACGACATCGCGCGAGTTCTACCAAGACGTCGCCCTGCTTGCGTTCCCCATACCGGAGGGTGAGGCGCGGATACCGGACGCGGAGAAAAAGGCCCTTGATCACCGCGCTCCGTTTTCGTCGCAGCCGGGCGTGCTGGCGCGGCTGGCCGACCCGCGGCTGCGCCGCCGGTCCCGCCGCAGCAGTGCACCCCGCCGATCGTGGGCTCGACCTCAGCGACCAGCTGCGGCAGGAGGGAGGCCTGGAGTGGGAGGTGCCCCCCGGCTCACGGACCGTGCTTTGGTTCGGCCGCACGCTGACCGGCCAAACCACCCGCCCCGCGCCCGAGCCGGGAGTAGGTTGGGAGACGGACAAGTTCAGTCGGCCCCCCCTCGAACCGCACTTCACGAACTTTCCCCGACCGCTCCTCGAGATGCGGGAGCGCCGCCCCCGCGGCGTCGGCCTGACCACGCTGCACTTTCGATAGATAGGGCGGAGATGAGCTCGCAGAATTGGTCAGTCGACTTCCGGCGATGGCGCGGTTACGATTTTTTGCCGTTCCTACCCGCGTTGGACGGCTGTGTGGTCCACAGAGCGGTAGAGACGGAGAAGTTCCTTTGGGACCCGCGGTAGACCGCGCAGGAGTTCGTGGTGGGTCATCACGTGGGCGTGCTTCGGGAGATGGCTCACCGGCACAGGTTGCAGCTCTCCATCGAGCCGTACGACATGAATCTCTGCGTGGACCTGTTTCTGGGCTCCGTCGCGTACATTCCCCGGGGAGAATTCTGGGCCGTCGGCTACGGTTTCAACACGGTCTACAACTGCATCGAGGCGGTCTCCATCGCCCACAGAATGGGCCGGCCGATTGTCGCGGCCGAATCGTTCACCGCCACGCCGGGCAAGGACTGGCGACTGCACCCCGGCGCGATGAAGGGGCAAACCGACTCGGCGTTCCCCATCGGCCTCAACCGGCTCCTCTTGTGCAACCTTCGCGCATCAGCCGCACCCCGACCGCTGGCCGGGCATGACGATGGGCCCCTACGGCGTTCACTGCCAATAGACCCAGACGTGGTGGGTCATGTCGTTCGCATATCACCGCTACATCGCCCGCTGCCAGCACCTGCTACGCCTCGGCGCGCCGGTGGGGGACATTCTCTTCTCTACCTCGTGCCGGAAGGCGCGCCGCAGGTGTTCCGCCCGCCCCCCACCGCGCTCGGGGGCGACCCGGAAATGCCGTCGTTCCGCGCCCACGCGTTTGGGGGGTGCGACCCGGCAACGCTGCGCCGGCGCGCGCGTTCGCAACGGGCGAATCGCCTTTGAGGGGGGTGCGGAGTACGCGCTGCTCGTGCTGCCCGAAACGGAATCGATGACGCTGGAGCTCGTGGAGACGGTCCGCTCGCTGGTGCGCAACGCCGCCACTGCCATGGGGCCGCGCCCGCTCGCCTCGCCCTCACGCGCCGGCGGGGCGCCCGCGGACGCAAAGGTGCGCGAGATCGCCGACGAGCTCTCGGGCGTCGCGCGACTGACACAACCGACCTGGCGGCGTGTCGGGCGCGGACGGCTGCTCGCGCCGCCGCGCTCCACACCCACTCCGGCGGCGCCCCCAACCGTCACCCGCCGTCTGGATGCCGCCAGCCAGTGGACCTGGTCTCCCGAAACCGATCCGATGCGAGCGCCGCCGGGGCGGCGCCATTTCCGTTTCTGCCTTGCCCTTGAGGAGGCTTCTCGCCCCTTGCCCGCGCGACTCATCGCCACCGCGGACAACGCGTTTCGCGCCCTGGTCAACGGCCGGACGGTCGGGAAGGAGGCCACCTTCCTTGAGTTGGTGGCGATGGACGTATTGGCCAGACTCCGGCCGAGAACTAATCTCGTTGAGATCGTGGCCACCAACGGCGGGGACGGCTCCAACCTCGCTGGCCTGAACGCGACGCTCGAGTTCAGCTATCCGGACGGACGGCGCCGCGTCGTCTCCACCGACTCATCCTGAGAGTGCTCCACCCAGCCCGAGGGCCCTTGGGTTCGGGCGCGCCCGATCGGCCCTTCCGGCACGCCCCCGTCGGGCCGAAGTGCAAGCCGCGATTTCGCGCTCCGAGTTCCACCGCCCTATCCGCCCTACGAACGAGCCGCCCCGGTGCTGTCGGAGATCGGTGTGTTGCCGGATTTCGAGTCGGACATACCACTGCGCCACTTTCACCACCGAAGGGGCGGCATCGGCATCTACTTCGTCGCGAACCCGGCTCCTTCCGCGGTTTGCGCGAACTGTCGCCTCCGAGCTTAGGCCCCACACGTGTCGCTGTGGGACCCGCAGGACGGCCGCATCGTCGACCTTACTGCGGCGACCGAACCCGACGCTCGCCTGCGTGTGCCGCTGAAACTGGCGCCACACGGCTCGGTGTTCATCGTACTCGCCGGGGGCCCGCCGCCCAGCAGCGGAGGCGCCCCCCTCGACGGCGCGCCCGAACCGGTGCTGCAACTGGACAGTCCCTGGCAGGTCGCCTTCCAGCCCGGCCGGGGTGCGCCGGCGGCCGGGGTGTTCGAGGCGCTCCAGGCGGGGAACGAACACCCCCACGAACGCATCCGTCACTTCGCCGACGTCGCGACATACCGGCAACAGGTGCGGTTGCCGGTGGAGTCGATCCAGCCGGGGGCGCGCTGGTATTTGGATCTCGGTCGCGTCGAGGTGATCGCACGCGTGCGATGCAACGGGCGAGAAGTCGGCGTGGTGTGGACGCCGCCGTTCCGCGTCGAGCTTACCAGCGCGTTGCGCGAGGGACCAAACGACCTCGAAATCGAGGTGGCGAACCTGTGGCCCAACCGGCTGATTGCGGACGCCGCGCCGCCGCCCGAACAGCGGCAGACGTGGACCACCTGGAACCCTGACCGGCCGGGAACGCCGCTGTTGCCCTCCGGCCTGCTCGGTCCGGTGGTGCTCGGACGCCGACGCCCACGCTGAGCACCGCGGCGCCGCCGTCCGTCGGGCTTGCGTTCGGCAGCGGCGTTTTGTACCGTCTCCGCCGAGCAAAACAACAACAGAGGAACAGAGAGAGACGAAGGTTGCTTCATGCACAGCGCGGCCACCAGCAAGATCCCACGGGAGTTCCAGCGTCACGAGAAGGATACCGGCTCGTCGGAAGTGCAGATCGCACTGCTGACGAATCGGATCACCTCGCTGACGGAACATCTGAAGCGGTTCCGCAAGGATCACGCCTCCCGCCGGGGTCTTATTCTGATGGTCAGCAAGCGACGCCGCCTGCTGGACTATCTGAAGCGAACGGACCACGAACGGTACCGTCGGGTGGTCGAAAAACTCGGTCTGCGGCATTGAGCGCAGACGGGCGCCGCCCCGCCGGGGCGGTCCCGCATCACCGGGCGGGGGCCGTCCGGGTCGGACCGGAGACGGTCGGGGAGGCCGTCAGAAGCTCGCGCATGAGATCACCCTCGGATCTCGCACAGCCATGAATCAGTCGCATACGGTCCAGATCCCCGTCGGGACGGGCACACTCATCCTCGAAACGGGTACGCTCGCGCAACAGGCGGCAGGTGCGGTGACCGCCCGCCTCGGCGACACCGTCGTGTTCTCGGCGGTCACCTGCACGAAGACCCCGCGCGAGGACATTGACTACCTCCCGCTCCAGGTCGAGTACCGAGAAAAATTCTACGCGGCTGGCCGCATGCCCGGCGGCTACTTCAAGCGCGAGTCTCGGCCGACCGAGCGCGAAATCCTCGTCGCGCGCATGACCGACCGGCCGCTGCGGCCGCTGTTCCCGAAGTCCTACCGCAACGACGTACAGGTGAACAACGCGCTGCTGTGCGCGGACGGCGAAAACGAGTCCGACGTGCTGAGCATCGTCGCGGCCAGCGCCGCGCTGATGATCTCCGAAATTCCGTTCCTCGGCCCGATCGGCGCGGTCCGGATCGGGCGCGTCAACGGGCAGTGGGTGATCAACCCCGGCCACTCGGTGCTGCCCTCCAGCGACCTCGATCTGATCTACGCCGGCACCCGAGAGAAGTTCATCATGATGGAGGGATCCGCCCGCGAGGTTTCGGAAGCGGACTTCCTCGCCGCGATGAAGTTTGCCCACGCGGAGGTCGTGAAGATCTGCGACGCGCAGCTGGAGCTGCGCCGGCAGCTCGGTTTGCCCGAGCGGACGATCGCCGACGAGCCCGCGGTCTCCCCGGAGCTGCTCGCGCTCGCGCGCGAGTGGGCGGCCGCTCCGCTCGCGGAGGCGCTCGAAATCGCGGGCAAGCTCGAGCGGCAGCAGCGGATCAGCGAGATCCTCGAAGGCGTGCGCGCGCGGCTCGCCGAAACACGGCCCGACCTCACACCCGGCCAGGTGAAACAGCTGCTGGACGCACTCGAGATCGACGCGGTTCGGCGGCAGGTGCTCGAGCGCGGCCGCCGCATCGGCGGACGGGGCTTCGACGAACTGCGGCCCATCGAATGCCGCGTGGGCGTGTTGCCACGCACCCACGGTTCCGCGCTGTTCACCCGCGGCGAAACGCAGGCGCTGGCCACCGTGACGCTGGGCACCCACGAGGACGCACAGGATCTCGACGCGATCGCGGGCGGCCCCGAGGAAAAGCGCTTCCTGCTCCACTACAACTTCCCGCCCTACTCCGTCGGCGAAGTGGGACGGCTGGGCGGCACGAACCGCCGCGAGATCGGCCACGGCGCGCTCGCAGAGCGCTCCATCCGTCCGATGATGCCGGCGGACTATCCCTACACCGTGCGCGTGGTCGCGGAGATCATGGGCTCCAACGGCTCGTCCTCAATGGCGAGCGTCTGCGCGGGCACGCTCGCACTGATGGACGCCGGCGTGCCGCTGGCCAAACCGGTCGCCGGCATCTCGATCGGCCTGTTCACCGCAGACGGCCACCCTCCAGTGCTGGTCACCGACATCATTGGGGCGGAAGACCACTGCGGGGACATGGATTTCAAGATCGCGGGTACCCGCGACGGCATCACCGGTTTTCAGGTGGACCTGAAGCTGCGCGGGCTGGACTGGGAGATCGTGGAGCAGGCCCTCGAAAAGGCCCGCGTTGCGCGACTGCAGATTCTGGACCACATCACCCGTACGATCGCGGCGCCGCGGCCGGAGCTCTCCCCCTACGCGCCGCGCGTTGAGGTGATGAAGATCCCCGTGGACAAGATCGGTGCGCTGATCGGACCGGGGGGCAAAACTATCCGGCGGATCACCGAGACCTACAAGGTCGAGATTGACGTGGAAGACGACGGCACCGTCCGCATCTACAGCGTCCGAGCGGAGGGCATGGAGGCCGCGAAGCGGGAGATCGGCCTGCTCACAGCGGAAGCGGAGGTCGGCAAGACGTACCAGGGCCGCGTCACCGGCATCAAGGAGTTCGGTGCGTTCGTCGAAATCCTGCCGGGCTTGGAGGGCCTGGTGCACGTGAGCGAGCTGGCGAATTTTCGTGTCGCCAACGTGGAGGACGTCTGCAAGGTCGGCGATCTGATGTGGGTGAAGTGCATCCACGTGGACGAAAACGGCAAGATCCGGCTGAGCCGACGCGCCGCGCTCGCAGAGCGCGACGGCACGACCACCGGTGCGGCCTCCTCCTCCCCACCGCCGCGTCCGCCGCCTCCCCCGCCACCACACCGCAGCAGCGGCGCGCCCCACGGCGGCCGTCCGCCCTCGGGCGGCGGCCACCACGGCGGCGGTGGAGGCGGCCGCCGGCGCTGAGCACGATGAAACCCTCCACCACCGCGGAGCCCCAACGCGCCGCAAAAGTGCTCGCGCGACTGAAGGCGGCCTATCCGGATGCCGGCTGCGAGCTTCGCCACTGGCGCACGCCGTTCGAACTGGCGGTGGCGGCGATTCTCTCGGCGCAGTGCACCGACGAACGTGTGAACCGGCTCACGCCCACGCTCTTCCGTGCCCATCCAACGCCGGCCGACTGGGCGGCGCTCTCTCAGGAACAGCTGGAAGCGGAAATCCGCCCAACCGGATTCTTCCGCAACAAAGCGCGCAACATCCGCGAACTCGCGAAAGTGGTCGTCGAGCGCTACGGCGGCCAGCTGCCGTCGGACTTTGACACGCTCGTGCAACTACCGGGCATCGGCCGGAAAACCGCCAACCTCATCGTCGCCACCGCGTTCGGTGGCCAGGGCATCATCGTGGACACCCACTGCGCCCGCGTCAGCCGCCGGCTGGGCTTTGTTGACGATGACGATCCGGTGAGGATCGAGTTCCGTCTGCGGGAACTGATCCCGCCGACGGAGTGGTCCGTTTTCTCGCACTGCATGGTCATTCACGGCCGTCGTTGCTGCACCGCCCGCCGGCCCGCGTGCGAGCGCTGCCCCGTCGCTGACCTCTGCCCCTCCGCACAGACCGTCGCGCGCCGGCGCGGTCGCTAGGGCGGTTGCCGCCCCGCGCCGCTGTGGTATTCTTTCGCGGCTCCGGCGGACCCCATCGTCCAGAGGTCAGGACACCAGGTTTTCATCCTGGAAACACGGGTTCGAGTCCCGTTGGGGTCGCCATCGCATCCCCGCCGCGTTTCTTCTGCCGATGCCTCCGGCGAGGTCAGATCCGACCTGGCGGTCAAGCGGCCCGGCTGAACGCAATCAACGCCTCCAGCTTCGCGAGTGCCGCGCCCGAATCAATCGCCGCCCGAGCGCGCTGAACCCCCTCGCGCAAATCGGCGGCCAGCCCCGCCGCGACGATCGCGGCGGCCGCATTCAGGCAGACCACGTCCCGCCGCGGACCGCCCGCACCTCCCAGAACCTCCCGCAGCATCGCCGCGTTCGCGGCCGCATCACCGCCGCTGAGCTCCCCACGCCCGCACCGCCGCAGGCCGACCTCCTCCGGGTGGAGCTCATACCGTTGGACCCGCCCGTCGCGGACCTCAGCGACCGCGGTCGGACCGGTCAGCGTGATCTCATCGAGGCCGTCCGATCCGTGCACCACAAAGAGATGCACCGCACCCAGCTCGAGCGCCGCCTCTGCGAGCAGACCAACGAGTTGCGCGTCGTAGACGCCTAGCACACCGCGCCGAGCGCCTGCCGGGTTCGAGAGCGGCCCCAGAATGTTGAAGACGGTGCGGATCCCGATTTCGCGCCGCGGTCCAATCGCGTGCTTCATCGCCGGATGCAGCAGCGGCGCAAACAGAAAGGCGATCCCCGTTTCTGCAAGACACCGCTCCACCCGGTCCGGCGACAGGTCGAGGTTCACGCCGAGCGCGGCCAGCACGTCCGCGCTTCCGCAGGCGCTGGATACGCTGCGGTTGCCATGCTTCGCGACCGTCGCACCGGCGCCGGCGGCAACGAACGCCGCGGCAGTCGAAATGTTGAAGGTCTTCGCACCATCGCCCCCCGTGCCACAGGTGTCCACCACCCGGTCGTGCGGCGCACGGATCGCAGTGAAGCACTCACGCATCGCCTCCGCGCTGCCGGCGATCACTTCCGCGGTCTCCCCACGGATCCGCAACGCGGTGAGATATGCGGCGATCTGCGCGGGCGTCGCCTCGCCCGCCATAATCTCGCGCATCACCGTCCGCGCCTCCTCCCGCGTGAGCCGCCCACCCGCCGCCAGCCGCCCGATGAGCTCCCGAATCATCGCGATGCCCTCCCTGCGCGGAGCCGTCACGCCGGCCGACCGGCGTCCAGACCAAACCGCTGGTATTCCTCCAGCGCGTAGCGGTCCGTCATCCCCGCGATGTAATCGCAAACCGTGCGCCAGAGCCCCTCGGTGGCGATTCGCGCGCGGGCCTTGCGACCCATCGTCTCCGGATGTTCCAAGTAGTGCATGAACAGGCGACGCATCAGCCGAACCGCCTCCTCGTTCGCGCGCGCGACCGCTGGATGAAAGTACACCCGCTGAAACAGAAACGCATGCAGAGGCGCGACCATCGCGCGCAGTTCCTCGCTGCCGTCGACCATGCGTCGCGACGCGCTCATCACGGCCTCGACCGAGTCCGGCCGCTCCTTCTCCAGACGCTGCGCGCTGGTGCGGATCACGTCCTCGACCTGGATGTCCAACAGATTGCGCACCGCCAGCCGGCGCAGCCGGTCGTCCGGCTCGCCGGCGCCCTGGGCGCGGGCGCGCGCCTCTGCGCGTCGCCAGATTTCCAGCTCCCGCAAATCATCCTCCCCGATCAGCCCCGCCTCCAGCGCGTCGTCCACGTCGTGTGCATGGTAGGTGACATCGTCGGCGACGTCCGCAATCTGCGCCTCGATCATCGGCTGCGGCCCAATCGGATACCCATCGAGCGGTTCGGCGGACGCTGCACGATGCTTCCGCAGCCCGGCGCGGACCTCCCAGGTCAGATTCAGCCCCGCAAATCCGGGATATTGCAGCTCGATCAATTCGAGCGCGCGGCACGACTGGTCGTTGTGGTCGAAGCCGCCCCAGTCGCGCATCAGCTCATCCAGCGCCGCCTCGCCGCTGTGCCCGAACGGCGAATGACCCACGTCGTGCGCGAGCGCGATCGCCTCGGCGAGGTCCTCGTTGGCGCCAAGGCACCGCGCGATCGTGCGCGCGACCGCGGCGACCTCGATCGTGTGCGTGAGCCGCGTGCGGTAGTGATCCGCGGTGCCGTTCACAAACACCTGCGTTTTGTACTCCAACCGTCGAAATGGCCGGCTGTGCAGGATGCGGTCGCGATCGCGCTGGAACTCGCTGCGCAGATCGTGCGCTGGCTGCGGGTACACGCGGCCCCGCGACTGCGCGCTGCGCGCCGCCCACGGCGCGAGCCGCTGCGCCTCCGCCGCCTCGTGTTCGGTCCGCCCCAGGATCATCCCTGGCAGCCTACCGCCCCCACCGGCCCGCCGCAAATCCCGGTGCGCCCGGCCTTGCTGGCCGGGCCCAACGCGCTACAGTGGCCGCGTGACGCGGTACCGCCTCCTTCACATGCTCGAGCGCGCGACACCGCTGATCGGCCTTGCGGTGTTGATCGGGCTGCCGTTCGCACTGCGCCGCTCGGACGGTCGCACCGCAGCGCCGGGGCCAACCGCCCCAGTCGCACTTCGGCTGGCGGTGATCTCGCCGCACAACGACGCGATCCGGCGCGAGTTTGCACGCGCGTTCTCCCGCTGGCACGCGGAGCGACACGGCACCCCGGTCGACGTGCAGTGGATCGTGATCGGCGGAACCACCGAGATCGCGCGCTTCCTTGAGACCCAGTACACCGAGGCGGTCCGCGCCTGGTGGCGCCGGCGCGGCCGACCGTGGCGCGCCGACCTCGCCGCCGCGATGTTCCGCGCCACGCCGCCCACTGGCGACCCCCTCGCAGAGGACCTCTGGCGCGAATACCGATCCACCGATAGCCCCGCCGAGTTCGGTTGCCGGCTCGACGTGTTCTTCGGCGGCGGGCAGTACGATTTCCACCGCGCCGCGACACAGGGAATGCTCGTGCCCCCCTGGCCGCCCGGCAGCGCGCCCTCGGGCCTGTTCACCACCGAAGACGGTACCGAACTGATCCCCGAAACCGTCGGCGGCGAAACGCTCCGCACCGACCGCTATTTCGCAGCCGCGGTCAGCGCCTTCGGCATCATGGCGAACCTCGATCGCTGCCGGGAGCTCGGCGCCGCACCGCCCGTCCGATGGGCCGACCTCGAAGATCCCCGATGGTTCGGCACACTCGCACTCGCCGACCCGACCAAGAGCGGCAGCGTCGCGAAAGCGTTCGAGATGATCGTGCACGAAGCCTGCCGCGACCGGGTGCACGCGGCCGGCTTCACCGACGCGCAGATCGACGCCTGGGAGGAGCAGATTCGCTCCGCGCGCCGCCCCCCCGGCGAGCTGCCGCCCGGCGTTCCGGCAGAATACCAGCGGGCGGTCGAAGATGGTTGGCGCCTCGGCGTACTTCGCCTCCAGCGGCTCGGCGCCAACAGCCGCCAGTTCGCCGACGCTTCCAGCCGCATCCCGCTCGATGTCGCCCATGGCCGCGCCGCCGCGGGCCTCGCGATCGACTTCTACGCCCGCTTTCAGGAACAGTTCAGCCGTGGCCCCGACGGCGGCCGCCGCGTCGTCTTTCACGCCCCGCCCGGCGGCACCACCATCAGCGGTGACCCGGTCGGCCGATTGCGCGGCGCCGAGCAGCCGGCCCTCGCCGCGCGATTCATCGAATTTGTGCTTTCCCCCGAGGGCCAGCGGCTGTGGGCCTACCGGGTGGGTGCACCGGGCGGTCCGGAGCGCTACGCACTGCGGCGGATGCCGGTCCGCCGCGATTTCTACCCTTCCGCGAACCCGGTGCTGCAAAACGTGTTCGAGCAGCATCGCCCCCATACGGAGGAAGATCTCACCGCGCCTGACCGGCAGCCCTACCGGCTGGCCGAGTCCTTCACCTACCGACCGCGCTGGACCGCCGACCATTTCGGCGTGTTGCGCGACCTGGTCCGCGCAATGTGCGTGGACTCCCATGACGAGCTTTGTGCCGCCTGGCGCGCGATTCTCGCGAACGGCGGGCCGGAGGCCCAACCGCGCGCGATCGCGGTGCTCGAACGATTGCCCGATTCGCCCGAGCCGCTTAACTGGCGCTCCGCAATCGCTCCCGCGGTGCCCCTCCGCCGTCACGAACGTTTGGCGCGGTGGACCGCCTGGTTCCGTTCAAACTACCGCGAATGCCTTTCCGCGGTGGTCCACCGGCCATCCACCGCGGCCTCCCGATAGAGCTATTCACCGCGCTGCCTTGTCGCCGACCGCCGTGAAGATTATGCTGCGACATCGACGCCAGGGAGAACGAGCCATGGTCGCCACCTTTGGGACGTGTTCACGACGCGCCTTTCTCCGCCGTGCGGCCGGCGCGGCCGCCTTTGTGTCGCTGCCCGCGCGCGTGTGGGCGCAGGTATCGGGCGCGAATGCGGCCGTCCGCGTCGCGGTGCTCGGCGTCCATGGCAAAGGGCACGCGCATGTCGCCGACTTCCGCAAAGTGCCCGGAGTGCGCGTGGTCGCGGTCTGCGACCCTGACCGCTCGCTGTTGGAGCGAGAGCGCGCGGAGGCGCAGAAGCGCGGCGAGGAGCTTCTCACCTTCACCGACCTGCGCAAGCTGTACGAATCGCCCGAGGTGGACGCGGTCTGTATCGCCACGCCCAACCACTGGCACGCGCTCGCCGCGATCTGGGCCTGCCAGGCCGGCAAGGACGTGTACGTCGAAAAGCCGGTCTCGCACAACATCTGGGAGGGCCGTCGGCTGGTGGAAGCGGCCCGCAAATACAACCGCATCGTTATGGCGGGCACCCAGAACCGCTCCAACGAGGGGCTCGCCGCCGCACTGCGCCACATTGCGGAGGGACATCTCGGCCGCATCCGGCTCGTCCGCGGCTTCTGCTACAAGCGGCGCCCCTCGATCGGCAAAGTCTCCGGTCCGCAGCCCATCCCGCCGGAGGTGGACTACGACCTCTGGTGCGGTCCCGCACCGAAAGGCCCGCTGATGCGGCAGCGGCTCCACTACGACTGGCACTGGGTCTGGGAAACCGGCAACGGCGACATCGGCAACCAGGGCATCCACGAGCTGGACATGTGCCGCTGGGCGCTGGGCAATCCGGCCGGTCCCCGCCGCGTGATCTGCATCGGCGGCCGGTACGTCTACGATGACGACGCGACCACCCCCAACACCCAGATCGCCTTCTATGACTTCGACGTGGCGCCGGTGATCTTTGAGGTACGTGGACTGCCAATGAAAACCGGCCTCGAAACGATGGACCACTATCGGGGCGTTCGGATCGGCATTGTGATCGAGTGCGAAGGCGGGTATTACGCCGGCGGCCAGGGCGGCGGATGGACCTACGACCGGCAGGGCAAACGGCTGCAGCAGTTCCCCGCGGTCGGCACCGACCGGCATATCGAGCATTTCATTGAGGCGGTCCGCACGCGTGATCCGCGCCACCTGACGGCTCCCATCGAGTGTGGTCACCTGTCCAGCGTGCTGCCCCACCTCGCCAACATCTCTTACCGGCTTGGCCGTGAGCTCGAGCCGGACGAGGTCCGCGAGGAGATTCGCACATTGCCGGGCGGGGAGGACGCGTTCGATCGCTTCGCGGAACACCTGCGCGCGAACGGCGTGGACCTGAAAAAGGACCGCGTCGTGCTCGGCCCGATGCTCGAGTACGACGTGCGCCGCGAGCAGTTCCGCGGCTTCTGGTCCGGCCGGCGCGCCAATCGCTACCTGTCGCGCGAGTATCGCCCGCCTTACGTGGTACCGGAGCGCGTCTGATACCGCGTCGACGGCGCAGGTTCCGTGTTCCGCCCGCTTCGCAGCTTCCGCTCCCTCCACACCCCTGGGCCCCCACCGGTGCCCAGCGTACCCACCTGGACTCCGCGAGAAGAGGAGCGGCGGGGGGTCGCCGGCGCGTGCGCCGATTCAGCACTCCCACGGGCGGACGACGAGGTCGTGGCATCGTCATCCGGCCGTCGAGTGAGGCGCGCAGCGGGTGTTCGCCGCTCTGCGTGAGAGGCGCGACACAATAGCGATCGGCGGTCGCCGCCTGAAGCCCTCGGGAAGACGTTGTGAAACAGGCGGCATCGCCGGTGGACTCACGCGGTCGGCATCATTGGCCGTAGCCTGCGAGCGCCGGCACCACACGCCGCACTCAATACCGGCGACTCCTGGACCGCTGACAGGTCCTGGACCCATGCGGGCCGGAGCCGTCCAATGCTTGCAGGATCGGCCGTCCGCTCATCCGCCCCCGGAGTCTTTGCTCGCACGAAGGACCGCGGGCAGCGTGATCGCCCTCGGCACGAGCGCCCCGCGCTACTCGTCGAGCCCCTCTGTTCGCCCGCCGCCGCACCACGTGCCCGGCGACGCTTGAACCCCACTCTGGACCAGCGACGGTGAGCCGTCAGGCTCCACCCCGGCTTCCCTGGCGCCCCTCCGGTACCGGCGGAGTATGCCCGCCGTGAAATCTTGCGCCCGGCGCCCACGCGGTGCGGACATCCCGTGCGCCACCCGCTATGATACGCACGTGAGGTGCCCCGCGCGTTTGAGTTCGCGATGAGCGGCCGGCCACGGAGGCCGGGCCGAGCCGGTTGACGGAGGTGGAGCATGGGATTCTTTCGTTCTTGGTATGACGTTGCCTCGGAATCTGACTTCGCGGAGACCGACCGCAAAGTGGTCGTTGCGGGCGGTGAACAAATCTTGCTGGTGAAGGTCGGCGACCGCATCCACGCAGTGTCCGCAATCTGCACGCACGAATATGCGCCGATGGCGGGCGGAACGGTCTCCGGCCATGAGATCGAGTGCCCGCTGCATGGCGCCCGCTTCGACCTGCGCAGTGGGACAAACCTCTCACCGCCCGCGACCCGGCCGCTCGAGGTGTACGAGACGCGAGTGGAGAACGGCCGGATTTGGGTACGGGTCTGAAGGACGCGATGCGCCGACCGGTGGAATGGGTGGAACGGAATGCGGAGGGTGTGCGCGTCCGCATCCGCGTGGTGTTTCATGGCACCCGCTCGATTTCGTGGCAGTTTCGCCGCGACGGGGACGAGCGATGGACGCGGCAGATGCAGCCGACGGCGGAGCAATGGGAGTTTCTGCTGCGGAAGGTGGAAGACCGTTACCGGCGGCGAGCCGCCTCCTGGGAGGATGTGCTCCGTACCCGCGCATGGCGACGGGCGGCGGAGGGGCCGCCGCCCACAGATTGACTTGCGGGCTGGTCGGATCGACACTGATCGGTGGATTTCGCCCAAGTGTTCACTCATGCAGCGGATCATGCTGAAATCAAAGATTCACCGTGTCGTGGTCACCGCGGTGGACCTGGACTACGAGGGCAGCCTTGCGCTGGACGAATCGCTGTTGCGAGCCGCGAACATCGCGCCCGGCGAACAGGTCCACGTTTACAACGTCGCCAACGGCCACCGGTGGATCACGTACGCAATCCCGGCGCCGGCCGGTTCCGGCACGGTAATGTTGAACGGCGCCGCCGCCCGGCTGGGAGTGCCGGGCGATCCGCTCATCGTCGCGACTTTTGCCGTGGTGGACGAAAAGGATCTCGGCACATTCCGCCCCACCATCGTCCGGATCGCCGCGGGCAACCGACCTGCCCGCAGCGCGCCGCGGCGGCGGCGGAACGCATGAGGAGGCAGATCATGAATGCGCGTCCGTGGGTTGTCGGAGCGCTGCTGATCGCGGCCGGGATGGCTTCGGGCCGCACGTGGACCAGCGTGAGTGGTAGCACCGTCGAAGCGGAGTTCAAGGCGCTGCAGGGCACAGTCGTCATTCTGGAGGGTGCCGACGGCCGCCGGATGATGATTCCGCTCTCTCAACTGAGCCCCGAAGACCAGCAGTTCGTGCGCGAACAGACCGCCCGACCGGCCACGCCCCCCGCCACGCCGCCTCCCCGCCATGGTCGGGAGCCGCGCACCAGCCGTACCGTGCCGGTGCCCTCCTCCACCCCGGCGGTGCTCACCGGTCCGGCCAGTGCAAGGAAGGAATCCAAGGACTCCAGGTTGGCCCCGCTGCCGGAGTCCGAAATCGCCGCTCTCAAACGACAGTTCACCGACGAACGGACAGGCGATCAGTACGAGTTTTTGGGGGGCGCGTCGGTGAAACACCGGTTGGGCGAAAAAGATCCCGACTGGAAAGAAGGCGATCCGATTCCGCTGACGATTACCTGCGAGCTGGTTCGTGTGCGGAAGAAGAAGGATGGCACGAGCGATCGGAAACGCGAGGACGGAACCGCGGAGTTTTACGTGGCCGATGAAACCGGTGCGGTCGTGTTCCGCCGCAAGGAGCGCCTGAGCACGCTTGAGCCGGAGCCCGGCAAGGGCTACATCGGCGAGCTTCCCAAACCGGGAAAATACACGCTGGTCATCTGGACCGAGCTGAAGGACAACCGGCTCGGTTTGACGGAGACCATCCAAGCCCGGCCCCCCACTCGAAACTGAGCGCCTGCTGTTCCGCGGGTGTAGACCGGCGGTTCGTCCGACTCATCGCGGGCGCAGAAAACGTCGCAGATCTTGCGAACGATTGCAGCAGCAAACCGAGCCGTTTCGCCGCAAAAATCGGTGACGCGCAATCGTCACCGTTTCGCAGCGTCCGAAGAATGGTGGGCGTCACGTCTCCGCGCCCTTTTTCTCCATCCGGCTTGCGTCGCATGCGTCCGCTTCTACAATGCGCTGGGCTGGGTGTTGGAATCCGTGGGTGCCTGCACGAAGGCGGTGCGGGCAGTGCGGCTGGGCGCTGGGGGGGAAGTGCCGCAGTGTCGGAGCATAAATGACGCCGGATCCGCAGCGCAGTCCAGCCGAAAGTAATGCTCGGGATCCGCGGGGCGCGTTGGAGCGTCTCGCGGACCGGTTGCCGGATTTGCTTTACCGTTATGAATTTTTCCCCCTGCGAAGGTTCACGTTCGTCAGCGCGGCGGCGGAGCGCCTGACCGGCTACACGGTAGCTGAGCACTACGCGGACCCCGACCTCGGGCGAAAAATCGTTCACCCGGCCGATCGCGATCTCCTCGAGCGGCTGATCGTCGATTCCACCATCCCGCACCAGCCCCTGCTGCTGCGGTGGATACGCAAGGACGGCCGCGTGTTGTGGACCGAACACTTCGTGGTCCCCATCCACGATGCGGAGGGCCGCCTCGTTGCGATCGAGGGGCTCGTGCGCGACGTCACCGACGCTCACGAGGCACGCGTCACGCTCGAAGCGATCTGCAAAGCTCTGCGGGATGCCGTCGTCGTGCTCGACCGGGACGGCATCCACCGGTACGTAGTTCCCGGCCGCACCGACCTGCTGCCGCGATCGCCGGCTGACCTGCTCGGGCGGAGCGTGCGGGAGGTCTATCCAGCGGAGACCGCCGATCGCCTCCTGCGGGCGATCGACGCAGCGCTGCGAGCGGGTCGGGAGGTCTTCATTCAATATTCCCGCGAGAGGGAAGGCCGACAGGTGTGGCTCGAGACCTCCGTGGCACCCTTTGGCCCCGACGCCGTCATCTCGGTCACTCGCGACATCTCCGAACGCATTCGCGGCGAAGAAGAGTCTTGGCGCGCGCGGCAGTTCGCCGCGGCGGTGCTCGATGCGCTGGCCAGCAGTATCTGCCTGGTGGATGCCCACGGACGCATTGTCACCGTGAACGAGTCGTGGAACGCGCGCGTCCGGGAATCGGGCGCCGATCCGGCCTCCTGCGGCGCGGGTGCCGACTACCTCGCCGTTGCGCGCTACGCCGGTGGGCCAGGACCGGAGTACCGGGCCACTATCGCAACGGTGCTGCGAGAGATCTCCTCCGGCGAGCGTTCCGAGTTTGGACTGGAGCACGACTGGTCGGCGGCCAGTGGGGTGCGGCGAGTGTACAGCCGTTTCGCGCGCTGTCCCGCCGCGGGGCCGGGCTGCGTGCTGATCATGCACACGGACGTGACCGACCGCTACCAGGCGGAAGCGGCCTCACGGGAAAGCGAAGATCGCTACCGGAACCTGTTTCGGTTCTCGCCCGCACCGTTGCTGGTGGACATCGACGGCCGAATCGCGATGTTGAACGAGGCGGCGCGCGAGCTCTTCGGAGCGGTGAATGAAGACGAAATGATCGGCCGGCCAACCGCCGAGCTGTTCGCGGCGGAGAGCCGCACCGCATTTGCGGAGGCCGCATCCCTCGCCCGCGATCGCGGGACGGTGATCCCCGCCGCTGAGCTTGCGCTGGCCACCCGCGGGGACCTTCTGCGCATCGTGGAGGCGCGCATCGCACCGTTTCGGCTGGGTGACCGACCAGCCATTCATCTCATGCTGCGTGATGTGACCGCCACGCGCGCCGCAGAACAGGAACGCCGACGCCTCGAAGCCGCCATTGAACAGGCGGCGGAGGCGATCGTGATCACGGACACCGCCGCCCGCATCCTGTACGTGAACCCCGCGTTCGAAAGAATCACCGGATATTCACGCGAGGAGGTGCTCGGCCGGACGCCGCAGCTGCTGAAGAGCGGTCATCACAGCGACGCCTTTTATCGCGAACTGTGGACGACCATCACCGCCGGCCGGGTGTGGCACGGACGGTTCGTGAACCGGCGCCGCGATGGCCGTCTGTACACCGAGGAGGCGACGATCAGCCCCGTGATGGATGAGGCCGGCCGCATTGTGCATTACGTCGCGGTGAAGCGGGACGTCACCGCGGAGCTGCAAATGGAGGCGGAACTGGAACAATCGCGGCGGCTGGAGCTGGTCGGCCAGATGGCTGGTGGCCTCGCGCACGACTTCAACAACGTGTTGGGCGTGGTCCTCGGCGAAACTGAGCTGGCGCTGCAACAGCTGGATGAACGTCATCCGCTTGCGGCACCGCTGCAGGCCATCCGCACCGCCGCCGAACACGGCGCCGCGCTCGCACGGCAGCTGCTCGGTTTCGCGCGCCGCCAGAGCCGCGCGGTGGTCGCGCTGTCCCTCAATGACGGGATCGCGCGCTGTTTGCCGCTGCTCCATGGCCTGGGAGGTGACCGGATCCAAATTCTTTGGCGCCCCGGCGATCCCCTCTGGTCGGTACGCATTGACCCAAACCAGTTGGACGAGGTGCTGCTGAACCTCATGTCCAACGCGCGGGACGCGATTTCCGGCACCGGTACCGTCACGATCGAAACGATGAACGTCAGACTCGACGAGGTCGCCTGCGCCCGGCGCCCCGGCTGGACGCCCGGCGACTACGTGCGCCTCACCTTCAGTGACACCGGCTGCGGGATGACCGCCGAGGTCAAGGCCCGCGCCTTCGAGCCATTTTTCACCACGAAGGAACCGGGACGCGGTAGCGGGCTCGGCCTCAGTACCGTGCATGGTATCGTTCATCAGAGCGGCGGCTTCATCGACCTGGACAGCGGACCCGGACGCGGCACGCGCATCGAGATCTATCTTCCGCGGTGCGTCGAGGGCGAGGCGGCCGGGGAGTCCGCGCCCGCCGCTGCGGCACCCGGCGGCGCAACGACCCCTCGCCGCACAGCGCGGATCCTCGTGTGTGAAGACCAGCCGGATCTGCTGTCGTTGGTCCGCCGCATGCTCGAGCGTCTTGGCCACCAGGTGTTCGGCACCACCGACCCACGCGACGCGATTCGCTGCGCAGAGGAGATGCGCGAGCCGCTAGACCTGCTGATTGCGGACCTGATGATGCCGCATATGGACGGCCGCGAGCTCGCGGAACACATCTCGGCCCGCCATCCCGGCGTCAAGTGCCTGTTCATGTCCGGTTATACGCCCGAAGCGCTGCCCAGCCTGGGACTGGCCGGCCCCCCACCAGTGCTGCTGCAAAAACCGTTTGGTGCGGACGAGCTCGAACAGAAGATCAGCGAGTTGCTCGAGGGTCCGGCGCAGCCACCGCCGGCGCCGGCTCACTGAGCGCCGCGCCGGCAGCACGAGCCCGCTACTGCCCCTCCTCCGGTTCCGTCAGATCGGTTGGCTCGAGACGAAACTGGACCCGCCTCCAGGGCGCGTCCGGCAACCGACTGCGGATTCGCTCGGCGAGGTCCCGCAGCTGACGCGCCGCCTCGGACATCGCCACCGGATTGCGCGCCCAGACGACGAGCGTCGCGGGCGTCGCCGCGGAGGATGGTCCCGGCCGCAAAAGGCCCGCCAGCCGCGAACCGACCAGCTGCGGCCATTCGCGCAACAACCGGCAGCGAACATCCCCTTCAGCGCTCTCGCGCGGCAATCGCTGAGCAATGTCAAGGACCACTTGTTCGACGATCTTGCCGATGGGCTGCGCTGATCGCAGCGGCGGTGGCGGCCGGCGGGCACCACTGCTGGGACGAATCCGCACCTGCTCGCTGAGCCGGTCATCCCCACCGCGTTCTGCGCCGTAGACCTCACGCCGCCCGGTCATCGGCCTACTCCACCATCCCGATCGCTCCGATCAGATAGCCCGTTTCCGGGCAGGTGGCCAGCACCGGATGGTCAAACGGTTGACCCAGCCGCTCCACAAGGCGCAGGTCCCGCCCCGAATCTGCCGCCGCCCACCGCAGCATGTCCGCAAACAAATCGGCCCCAACAAGCCCTGAACAGGAGAACGTGGCCAACACGCCGCCCGGAGCCAGCAGTTTGATCGCCAGCAGGTTGATGTCCTTATAGGCGCGCAACGCTCGCTCGACCTGCCCGCGATGAACCGCAAACTTCGGCGGGTCGAGCACGATCAGATCAAACGACCGCCCTTCATCGCGGAAGCGCCGCAACGCGGAGGGCACGTCTGCGCGCAGATATTCGACGGGTACGGTCGTGCGGTTGAGCTGATGGTGCCGCTGGGCCGCCGCCAGCGCCGCCTCCGAGGTGTCGATCCCCACGATTGAGGTCGCACCCGCCCGGGCCGCGATCACCTCGAACGCACCGCTGTAACAGTACGCACTGAGCAGCCGGCGCCCCCGTGCCCATTTCGCGACTCGTCGCCGATTCTCGCGCTGATCCAAGAAAAAACCGGTCTTTTGTCCGCCGGCGAGATCCGCGGTGAACACCGCACCGCTTTCTCGGAACTCCGCAGTCTCCGGCCCGCGAGTGCGCGCCGCAATGGCGGCGGCGTCCAACCGCTCTCGCGCGGCTCCGTCCGCATCGGCGCGCACCACCACATCCCGAATGCCGGTGATTTCCGAGAGAGCGTCCAGCACGCCATCGAGCCACGCTTCGATCGCGGCCGCCCCCACCCGCACCGAGAGACGGTTCGCGTACCGGTCCACGACCAGCCCCGACAGACCATCCGCCTCCGAATGAACCAGGCGGAACGCGTCGGTGTCGGGATCCGGCATCACGCCGAGCACGGCGGCGCGGCGATTGCAGGCGGCCTGAATCCGCCGCGCCACCATCTCGGGCCCGATCGCCTCGTCGGGATTCCACGTGTAGAGGCGAACCGCCAGCTCTGCCTCCGCATGAAACACCCCCCGCGCAAGCCACCGGCCATCTGCGTCGAACACTTCTGCCTGCGCAATCATCGAGCCATCGCCGCCCTCCACCGACGCGATCGCGCCGGAAAAAAGCCAGGGATGTCGGTTGCGCACACTGGTGTCACGACCAGGCGCGAGCCGGACGTTCACGGTGGCAAGCGGCATGAGAAGGAGAATAGCAGAGCCGGCCGTCGAATGTGACCGCCCGCACCGGAGGGGCAGCTCCGACAACGTTGGCCGCGGAGCCGAACTGCGGCGGAGGTTCAGCGCGAGTCCTCTGGCAGCATGGATCCGACCCCTCGCCCGGGAATCAGCCAGACGACTCACGCGGGGCGCTGGGAAGCGCATCGAGTTCCGATGCACGAGCTCCCTCAAATTGCGCCAGCGCCGCCGTCAGCTTCTGGGACGCGGGCCGGCCGTCAGCCGGCACGGCGGCGGGGTCAACCGGTCGGCGTTCGTCCAGATCTACCGCGATCTCAAAGATGCGACCGTCCCGATAGAGCTTCCATCGCTGGTCCCAGGCAAACTCGACCACCGAATGTTCGCGGGCGTTTTGGCGGGGCGACTACCACGCGTAAAGCCATTCCCGCGGGCGGCCCGTCTCGCGGCTAACCTGGGGAAGCAGACTGACGCCGTCGAGACCGCTCGGCACCGGAATGCCGGCCACCTCACAGATGGTCGGCAGGCGGAGCCCCAGCGCGGCAAGCTCCGCATCGAGCCCGCCCACGAGCCGGTCCATGTATGCGACCATGTCGGCAAAGTAACAAGGATTATTGTTGCCCTCCCCACGGGCATCGGGATTCGAATCGCCGATGTTGGGAGGGGGCTGAAACGGCGAGTGAACGAGCGTCATCGGATAGGAGAGCAGGAATGGCCGGTCTCGGTGGCTCCGCAGGAACGAAATCGCAAAGTCGTGGACCAGCGCACGGCCATAAGCGCCCCCGGAAGTTGGTCTCGACACCGTTGATTTCGAGGCCCGGGTTCGCGTATCCGGGCGGCCTTCGGGTGTGCTGCCAGAGCACCGCTTCCTCAAAGCCGGCACGTCGGGGAAGATCCGGTTCGGAACCCAGCTGCCACTTGCCGAACACTGCGGTCGCATATCCCGCGTCCCGAAACACGTGAACAAAGGTCTGCGCGCCGTTGAGAAGCCGGCCAAACTGCACGGAGTTGCGGATGTTGTACAGTCCGGTCATCAGCTCCACGCGCGTCAGGGTGCATAGCGGCATCACATGAAAATGCTCGAACCAAACCTCCTCGGCCGCGAGGCGGTCGAGGCTCAGTGTCTGGTACGACTCACCACCGTACACGCCGATACACTCCACCCCCAGATCGTCAGCCACGATCAGAACGATGTTCGGCTGGACTGCCGCGCTCGCGAGCGAGGCGGCCATCGCTGCCAACGCCCCCCCAGCTCTGCCTCCGTGTCAGTGGGGGTCACTCTTCGTCCGAGGATCAGCTACGGTCCTGTCCGCGGTCAAGTCTGGGCCGCGCCGCAGGAACCCACCCCGCGCACCCACCGGGCCTCATTTCCCACACTGCGGTTCCGCGACAACACCATCTCGTGCGCCAGTCGCCGGCACAGCCCCGGCCATCCCTCCGGCCGCTGCTGGTGCGGCCCCAGAGGGGCGCAGGGCCACCCATCAGACGCCATCACAGCCAGTCCACATGCAGCATGGCGACAACCTTCTACGCTCACAGCGTACTTGGAGGGCCATCCGGCCTGGCCTTGTCGGTGGGAGCTACCCGCCCCTCGTTTGGCTCAAACCACAGCCGCCACGGGTCGTCGAGCCGGCGCATCTCCGATAGCAACAGCGCCTGCATTCGCGCAAGCTGCGAAGCGAAACGCGGGTCACCGGCGAGATCCGTCTCAGCCGCCGCCGGACAGCGGCCGAGTGCGGCGACAACCTCCGGCGCTCGGTGTTCCGGCAGCAGTTCCCAGGGGTTGTCGCGAAGGTTGAACAGTTGCACGCGGCGGCCGGTCGCCGTGCCGTTGTGATACGCAATGAGCTTCCAGTCGCCCTCGCGCACACAGCGGATTCCGGGTTTCGCCCCGCCGCAGTATGCGCCGTAAAGCACCTCGCGCAACGCCGCCCTGCGCCCCTCGAGCACGGCGCGAAAGCTCTGTCCCTCTACCGTCGGCGGCGGCGGAATGCCGGCCAGGTCGCACAGGGTTGGAAGCACATCGCTGAGATAAATGTTTCCCCGCACTCGCACGCCCGCCGGCACACCGGGTCCGCGAACAACGAAGGGGACCCGCCACGCGTGCTCATACAACGTTTGTTTGCCCATCAGCCCGTGCCGACCGATCGAAATGCCATTGTCCGCGGTGTAGATCACATAGGTGCGAGTCCATTCGCCCATCTGTTCCAACCGTTCCCGAACCCGCGCGATTTGGCGGTCGATGTTTTCGACGCATGCGTACTGACGGCCGAGCTCGTTGCGGATCACGCGCGGCGAACGGTCGGTGCCCACGCCCGGTACTGCGACCTCGTCACGGACGTCCTCGTGACCATGCGGGAAGGGATGTCGCGGAAGCCAGTTCAGCGGCAGTGGTGGTGTCGCCGCACTGGCCTCCGACACCTCCGCCGGATTCTTCACATTGACCGCGCCGTAGCGTCGCAGCAGTACCTGCGGGGCATCACGCGGGTCGTGCGGATGAGAAAATCCCAAATGGATGAAGAACGGCCGAGCATCGCCCGCCGTGCCCCACTCCCGAAGGAAAGCCA
The DNA here is from genome assembly GCA_026417735.1 of Kiritimatiellia bacterium. NCBI lineage: Bacteria > Pseudomonadati > Kiritimatiellota > Kiritimatiellia > Kiritimatiellia bacterium. The sequence goes on along the minus strand of JAOACR010000007.1, from coordinate 215,936 downwards.
GCACCTGGTTCGCGTGCCACGCGCTGCCGTCCTCTTCGCCCGGCCCCCGCTTCGTCGCGTCGCGACGAACTTCAAACTGCCGGTTCGCACCTTTGTAGCTGTTGCCGACCTTGGAGGTGTGCATCGTCACATAGCCGGCCCGGCGAAACACAGCCGCCATCGTGTTCGTTTCGATCCCCGACGGACACCGCGGGATCGGGGTCGGGCTGATCGGTAGGTGCCAGAGCGAGCGGCCGGTCATGATCATGTACCGCGAGGGAGTGCACACCGCAGCGGAGAATGAGCCCATGTGCACGGCCGTCTCGAACACCACCCCCTCTGCGGCCAGCCGCTCGATCGCGGGGGCGCGCAACCGCGAGGCCGTATCGTAGAACCGAAAATCAAACGGGGACTGATCGTCGACCACAATCAGCAGGAAGTTCGGTCGCTGAACCGGAGCCGCGAGCCCTGCGCCCGCCGCCAGCGCGAAAGCGATCCACGAGGTGAACCTCACGGGCCGCACTTTCCGCTCGCGTCTCACCGCCCCGCCGTCATTTCGTCCATCGCCAGCGGCGGACGGGGCGGGCACAGCCACGCATGGACCGCCGCGATCGTTTCACTCAACACCCATCGCACCCCTTCGCTGCTCCTCCACCAGTCCCTCCGGCCGAACTGCGGGCTTTCGTAGGGCTCGCTGCCCACCTGAAACGCCCCGCCGAGAGCCCTCTGAAACAACGCGCGGCTGCGTCGCGCGTGCACACTGAGCGTCACCACGCTGACCCGCCCCCCTCCGACGCCGCTCTCCTCCAGATACCGCTTCAACGCCAACGCGGAGGCAAAGGTTCGATCCGTTCGGCAGGCCGGTGCAGGGACCGCGACCACGCGTCCGCTCGGGGCGCCCGCCGCCAGCAACGTCGCACGTGCCGCCTCCGCATAGGTGCGCCACTCCTGCAGGTAACCCCCATGTTCGACGGGCCCACCCGTCGTCACCACCCGCGCGTCCGGATTGCTCTCGATCCGCCTGAGGACCTCGGGCACCGCAAAATCAGGAATCCAGCCCTCAATCACGAGAACATCCGCCTTACCATCGTCCCGCGGCGAGAGCAGGTCGTACAGCGCGGGCGCCGCCAGGTGTCCCATCCCGACCATTGCCACCATCACCAACAGCCAAACGCGCCAGGTCGGCCACCACATCGTCCGCCGTCGAAACCACTTCATGCCGGGCTCTCTCGGACCGTGAGGGTTGCGCCGATGCGCTCTTCTCGATGCTTCGACCGCGGTGCCCCCATTCGCCAAGCGGGGAGGTGAAGGTTCTCATCCACGCAAACGGCGGCCTGGCGCACCCGGCAGGATTCGAACCTGCAACCCTCAGATCCGAAGTCTGATGCTCTGTCCAGTTGCGCTACGGGTGCGCCGTTGCGCACAGTATCGCGCGCCGAGACGCCGGGTCAACCCGACTGCAGCCGGCGGAACAGCGCGGAATTCTGACCGCTCACCGTCCGACTGTGTCGGATCAGTCCGGTCGGTCGGGACGTGGCATGGAAGACCGCTCGATCATCTCCCGGATCGTCGCCGCGACGGAATCCCCCAGCGCGTGGAAATTGTAACCTCCCTCTAGCACCATCACGACCCGGCCGTCGCAGCACTCGTCGGCGAGGTCCAGAACCCGTCGCGTCAGCTGAGCAAAATCTGCTGTGGTCAGCGCCAGCCCCCCCAACGGGTCATTCCGGTGTGCGTCATAGCCCGCGGACACCAGAATCAGCTCCGGACGGAACGACCGGGCGGCGGGCAGCAGCTGCTCCGCGATCGCCCGCTCGAATTCCGCAACACCGCTGCCCGCAGGAACTGGGCAGTTGATCACGCGCCCGCGGGCCGGTCCTTCCCCCCGTTCCGAAGGCCAGCCAGTACCGGGATAGATGCCCCGCCGGTGACGATGAAACTTCAACACAGCGGGATCCTCCCAAAAGGCGGCCTGCGGTCCCTTCCCGTGGTGTACGTCCCAATCGACGATCAGCACCCGCCGCAGACCCCGGCGCAGAAGGGCATGTCGCGCCCCGATGGCGACATTGTTGAAGATGCAAAAACCCATCCCACGATTCGGGGTGGCGTGATGTCCGGGCGGCCGGACCGCACAGAACGCGTTGCGCAGCCGCCGATCCAGCACCGCATCCACCGCGTCGCACACCGCGCCGGCGGCATGCGTCGCCGCCTCCCAGCTACCACGGCTAATGGGCGTATCACCGGTGCTCAGCTCCGCCCGGCCCGCCAAGATCTCCCGCCGCACCTGCTCGACATAGTCGGCATCATGGACCAAGCGCAGCGTCTCGATCGTCGCCGGCGCCGGCGACATGTGCCGCAACCGCAACCAGAGTCGTTCCCTCTTCAGCGCCGCTTCGATCGCACGGAGGCGCTCCGGCTGCTCCGGATGCCACGGGCCCGTCGCGTGGTCCAGACAGGCGCGGTGTTGGTAATAACCGGTGCGGGACTGTTCCTCTTCTCTGCCGGGCATCGCGGCCGACCCGGAGGGCTCACCCGCGCACGCCTCTGCCACCATTGCCACCAACCCCAGCACCCTCGCGCAGCGCAACCCGTCGCGCCTGCTCATCCGCCGCAGCCGCGGCGTCCACGCGCCGTCGCCACACCCCACCCGTCGAGCCTTCCGCGCCACCATTCCGTACAGATCGCCGCGCCTCACGACGCGGAAAGCCGCTACTGAGTGACCGGCGCATTGGCCGCGGGCACCGCGGGCTGGGGGGCGATGATGATCTGGGCACCGCCCTGCTGAATCACCACCGGTTCCTGCGGTGGCAGCACTCCCTCTTGGACCAGCTGGCGGTCCATCTCCGGCGTCAGCGGGATCGGCAGTGGCGGCAACCCCTTGCGGATCACTTCCATCTGGTACTGCTGGAGATGCCGCTGAAGCTCTTCGCCCTGCAGTCGTGGCGGCGCCGGCGGAGGCACCACCGGGGGCGACGGCGCGGCGGACGAGGACGGCACGTTCCCGATCGTCAGCGTGCGTGTGAGCCCGGGTCGACTCAGCGAACCGCCGGCAACGGAGGTGCGGCGTTCAGTCGGACTGGCTTCTTTCAGCTTCAGCACCGCCATCTCCGTGCCCCGCTGGATCACAATCTGCTCCTCATTCATGTCCACTGACACGAGCCGGATCCCGTCGATCGTCTCGCCCGGCGACAACATGTAACTTTTGCCGCCCTTCACCTCGACAAGCCCCGCGCGCGGCCCCTCCCCTTCGATCATCACCAGACTGCAGGCGCGCAGGCCCAGCGCTTCTCCGCCCGGTCCAACGACCAGCGCCGGTGCCGCCGAGGTCTCGGTCGCAGTGGTCTGCAGCGGCACACCGAACGGCTGGCGATCAAGAATCACCTGGTAGCGATCGAATGAAACGTTCGGTGCGGACGCCGCGCGCGCGGTCAATGTGAACCCCAGCAGCAGTCCGAGCACAACAGCCGGATTCATGCCATTCCCACTCTAGCACCGTTCGGCGGCGGGCTCAACGGTCCATCGTCGGTGGCGGCTCGGTACGAGCCCCACCTCGCAACACTGATTCATCCAGTTCATTTTCGAGCCGCGCGACCACCGTCGCGACGACACCGTCGCCCAGCACGTTCACTGCGGTCCGCGCCATGTCCAGCAGCCGGTCAACGCCCAGCACCAACCCGATTCCCTCCAGCGGCAATCCGACCTGGCGGAGCACCATCGCCAGCATCACGAGACCGACACCGGGGACGCCGGCCGTCCCGATCGAGGCCAGCGTCGCCACCGCCACGATCTGCACCGCCGCGTTCCACCCCAGCGGAACGCCGTAGACCTGCGCGATGAACACCGTCGCGACGCCTTGCATGATCGCCGTGCCATCCATGTTGATCGTCGCACCGAGCGGCACCGCGAACGCGGCGATGGATCTCGACACGCCCACGCGGTTTTGCAGCACGTCGAGCGTGACCGGCAGCGTTGCGTTGCTGCTGGACGTGCTGAACGCAACCAGCAGCGCTTCGCGGAACCGGCGCAGAAACAGTCCGAACGGCAGCTTCGCCAGCCCTCGAATCAACGTCCCGTAGACGATCGCAACATGCAACGCCAGCGCGGCGAGCAGCGTTCCCATGTAGGCAAGCAGCCGACCGGCGACCGCCGGCCCTTGGGCGGCCAGCACACGGGCGATCAGCGCGAACACGCCGACCGGCGCCGCACGCATCACCAGGCCCACCATCGCCAGCAGCAGGTCGTTCCAATCTTCCAGCCGCTCGCGCAGCCGGCCGGAACGCGTCCCCATCTGCACCAGCGCCGCGCCCACGAGCAGCGCAAGCACGATCACCTGCAGCATGTTCCCCTCCGCCATCGCGCGAACGGGGTTCGGCGGGACCAGCCCGCCCAACATCTCCCAAGCGGAGGGTGCACTGCCCGGCTGGCCGGCCGTGACCGCAGCCGGCCGCGATGCGCCTCGGCCCGGCCCCACAACGTGCGCGAGGAGAAGGGCCAGGCTGACCGCCACCGCGGTGGTGCCCACGTACAATCCCATCACCCGCGCGCCGATTCGACCTAGCCGGCGCACGGAACCGGCTCCGGCCATGCCGACCGAGAGCGACACCAACGCCAGCGGCACCACCAGCAGTTGGATCGCGGACAGGAACAATCTCCCCACCGCATCGAACATACCCCCGATCACATGGCGGTCCATTGCCGGCGCGATCGCGGGCCAACGCGCGCGAACCGCATGGAGCAGCAGACCGGTCGCCGCCCCCCATGCCATGCCCATCAGGATCCGGCGAGTGGAGGCGGGCGACCTCACGGGCGGACCACCTTTCGGCCATTGAGAACCTTGCGGCGGCGATGCTCCGCCTTCATGCTCCCGACTCCCGCGTTCCAGGTCCGATCCGATCGCCCGCGGCGAGCAACCCTTCGGGATGCCCCTCCAACCACGCCCGAAGGTTCCGGGCCGCCGCTGCAATGAACTCCGCGCGAGCCGCCACCGCCGCCCAGGCCTGATGCGGCGTGATCCGACAGTTCCGCACACGCAACAGCGGGTGGTCCGGCGGTGGCGGCTCCAAGCCGAGACGGTCCAGCACGGCAACGGCCGGCGCCACTCCCTGGCGCAACGCCTCCGCGAGCGCGGCCTCGTCCACCACCCCCGGCCCACCCACGTGGATCAGCCACGACCCAGGTTTCATCCCGGCGAGCCGCGCCGCATTCAGTAGCCCCGCAGTTTCCGGCATCGACGGCGCCAGCACGACGACCACATCGCTTTCCCCCAACACCCGGCCCAGATCCGTCGCTTCCGCCTCCGCCGGCACGGGCGACTCACCGCCCGGCACCGGCACCACGAGCACACGCATGTCGAACGCCCGCGCGCGCCGTACAACTTCTCCCGCCGCCACCGTCGCGCCAATCAGACCCACCGTGCGCCCCGCCAGTCGCTGCAACGGGAACTGCCACCAACACGGCCGCCCCGATCTCGTCCATGCGCCGCCATACACCGCATGCATGTGGCGACCGACGCCGCGCGCCAGTTCCAGCATGACCGCAAACACATGTTCCGCAACGGACACCGCCGTCGGCAGCGGCACCCGACACACCGTGATCCCCCGTTTCGTCGCGGCGTCCAAGTTCACCCGCGCCGAGCCATCCGGATCCACCACCCCGATGTACCGCAGGCGCGGCATCGCGCGAATCGCCTCCCGGTTCAGCACCGTCCGCCAAGTGAAAACCGCCTCCGCATCCGCCGCGAGCCGACCGATCTCGTCCTTCGAGAGCGTGCCCAGCGGCCGCACCTCCCCCATCGCCTGCAACTCCGTCCACGGCAACGGTTCGGGATTCCACAGCGCCGCGTCAAAGACCACGATGTTCACGCCCGCGATGATCCCGGCACGTGCCCCACCCGTCAATCCGACGCCACTCCAACGACGCTCAAGGGCGGCAGCGGACAATCGAGCGCGTCGGCGATCGCGCGCAGCAGGTCGGCCTCGATCGGATCGAGCCGCTCATCCTCCGCGACACTCACCGCACAGGCATCGAGCAGCACGCGGCGCACCGAGGGAGCGGTGGTCCGCAGGCGCTGCAGCGCGTGGTGAACGTCGTCCAGTGACACCTCCGGCGGCCTACCCTCTGCTGGCCGTCCCAGCCGCTGCAGCGCACGGTGCCAGGCGCGAACGATCGTCTCCTCGTCACGCGCGCCCCAGCGTGCCAGCGCGGCCAGCACCGTTTTGGCCTCCGCCTCGAGCGCATCCAAACGGCGATGCCGCTGCGGCGCGGTGTCCATCCGCCCGAACACGGGATCCAGGTGCCGCTCGATCATCCGGATCAGCGCGTACTCGAAAAGATTGACCCGCTCGTCAGCCTGGATGAGTTGGAGCATCCGCTCGCGGAATTGTCTGTATTCCCCCGCGCTCATCTGCCGGAGCGCGGGCATCGCCATCTCGATCAGCGGCAGCCGCGCTGCCGGGCGCAGCTCCGCGAGCAGCGGCGCAAGCCGTTGGAGGCGCTCGATTGCCGGCACATCTACGATGACAGCGCGGCTCTCTGCGCCCTCACGCAGAAGCAACCCGTACACGATGGCGCGCGCGCCCTCGGGCTCGTGCGCCGCCTCCAGAAGCGCCGGCGGAATCTCCTGCCGCAACGCCCGCGCCCAATCGAGCGCGGCCGGCGTCACCGTACCCGCGGCGGCGACCAGCGCGGCCGCACCGCTGTCCATCGCCGTCGCCGGCCATTCCGGCCATGTTTGCGCGGCCCTCCCCGCCCTGCCCCCCGGCTCGAGCCGGCGAATGCGCTCGGCGAGCGGGGGATGACTGGCGAGCAATCGGTCAAGACAAAACCCCAGCGCGTCCACAAAAAACAGATGCGCCGCCTCCGGCGCGGAAGGCACGGTGATCCGGCCACCGTGACTCCAACCGGCGATTTTCTTCAGGGCGCCCGCCAATCCGGAGGGGTTCCGGGTGAACTGTGCAGAGGCGGCGTCGGCGAGGAACTCGCGCTGCCGGGCGACCGCTGCCCGGATCAGGGACGCGAGCGCGGCGCCGATCCACCCCACCACCCAGAGTGTCACGCCGAGCACAAGCATCATCAACAGCGCCGCACCGCCCCCCTGACCTCGGCGTCGGCCGCTCGTCCACCGTATCTGGCGCAGCGCGCGCAGCATCCCCTGGCCGAGCAGCGACAGCAGCAGAATGCCGTGCAGCACACCGATCAGCCTCAGGTTCAGCCGCATGTCGCCGTACAGAATGTGGCTGAACTCGTGCCCAATCACTCCTTGCAGCTCATCCCGCGTCAGCGCGTCGAGCGCGCCGCGCGTGACGCCGATCACCGCGTCGCGCGGGCTGAAGCCTGCCGCAAACGCATTGATGGCCCGTTCTTGGTCCAGCACATACACCCGCGGCACCGGCAACCCCGCGGCCAGCGCCATCTCCTCCACCACGTTCAACAGCCGCCGCTCGGCGAGGTCGCCGGTGTTGGGCACCAGCCGACGCCCTCCCAAGCGCTCCGCGACGCCGGCACCGCCCGTCGTCGCCAGCTCGGCCGATTTCGCCGCGCTGCCAGCCGCAACGATCGCCAGCACCCCTCCGGCCACCGCCAGAAACAGGCCCGGCTGCCACCACCGCGCGATCTCGAACGTCCCCCGGACCTCCACGAGCACCGCCCGAACCACCCCGTACACCGCAACGATCATCCCCAGCACCGCCAGCACATAGAGCACCAGCAGCAGCGCGGTGCGACGGCGCGCCTGCTCTTGCAGACCGAAGAAATCCATCGAAGCGGGCCGGGTCATCGTGCGGGCGCAGCGACGCCCGAATCAGAACTGTACCTTCGGCGCCTCGCGTTCCGCCGGCGCCGCGACCTCAAAGAGCGCGGCCGGCTGAAATCCGAGCGCACCCGCCAGCAGCACCGCCGGGAACGTCTCGCGGGCGGTGTTGTAGGCCATCACCGCGTCGTTGTACGCCTGGCGCGCAAATGCGACCTTGTTCTCGGTGGAGGTCAGTTCCTCCATCAGCTGCGCCATCCGCTGGTCCGCCTTCAGGTTGGGGTACTGTTCCACCAGCACCATCAATCGACCCAATGCGCCGGTGAGCGCCGTCTCCGCACCGCTCAGACCGCGCATCGCGCCCGCCTCGCCGGGATGTGCGGCGGCAGCCTGGCCCGCCGTCCACGCCGCATTGCGCGCCGCGATCACCGCCTCCAGCGTCTGCCGCTCGTGTGCGAGATAACCCTTCACGCTCTCCACGAGATTGGGGATCAGGTCGTAGCGGCGCTTCAGCTGAACCTCGATCTGCGAGAACGCGTTCCGGTACCGGTTGCGCAGCGCGACAAGCCGGTTGTAGATGCCAACCGCCGCGAACACCAGCACCACCACCACGCCGAGCAAGATCCATCCCGTCATCACGTTGGCTCCGTCCTTTTTTTGCGAAGCACGCCGGACGGCCGACCGGCCATCCCACCGGGTGCGCGCCCGCCTATTTTCGCGGGTACTCGTCCCACTCTTTCTGCGTCAGAATGCCGCTCCGATCGTTGTCCGCCTCGCGGAAGATCCGCCGCAATCGGGTCATTTCCTTCGCAGGAATCGCGGCGGCCTTGTCCTCCGGCCGTCCTGCTGCACGGGCGTGTGCACGAAGGAACTCATCCCAGACGACGCCCCCGTCCCCGTTCAGATCCAGCTGTGCGAATGTCAATGGACCGCCCGGCCGCCCCTGAGCCGGTGGAGAAGGTTCCGCCGGTGGCGACATCGTCGGCTGCGCCCTCGCCACGCCCACCAGCGCGGCCAGCACGAACGCGAGGCTCACCCGCTTCATCCTTGCGACCCTCCCGCCGTTACGGTACTGCTTCCCAGCGCCTCCCCGCAAGATCCACGCCCGGCGCAGAGCCGCGATGCGGCCTCTGGCAATGAGCCCGACCGGCGCGACTACAGACGGAGCACCGGCCCCTCGTGGTCCTCATGGGGATCGTCCGACAGCGCCGTCGCGTACTGCCACTGTTCCCACGGCATCAGCGCACCGCCCACCACCGAAGCGCCCCCATCCACATGGATCACCTGCCCGGTCACTTTGCGCGAGTACGGCCCCAGTAGAAACGCGGCCATGTTCGCGACTTCCACCTTGTCCGCCTCCACATCCCAGGGCAGCGGGCTCACGCTGCGCCAGATCCGATGCAGCCGGTTGAAGCCGGGGATCTTCGACGCCGCACGACTGTGGAGCGGCCCCGCCGAGATCGCGTTCACCCGGATCAGATCGCGCCCGTGCCGCCGCGCGAGCGCGCGCACCAGCGCCTCCAGCGCCGCCTTGTGCACTCCCATCCAGTTGTAATAGGGATACACACGGGACGTGTCGAACGTCAGCGTGACCAGCGAGCCACCGTCCCCCATCACCGCGCTTGCGTGCCGGGCGACCCGCGCGAACGAGATGCAACTGATGTGGTACGACTGGCGGATGTCCTCGATCGCGTCGGTGTGAAACTCCTCACCGAGACACGTCCGCGGATTCGCGTAGGCGATCGAATGCACCACGCCGGCGACCGGACCCGTCTGCCCGAACAGCCGGGCGATCTGCGAGTCGTCCGTCACATCGCAGAAGCGGATGTCCAGCGTCTCCAGCTCATCCGGTGGCAGCCGGCGGTCGCTGCGGTCCAGAAAGATGTTCTTCATCCGCTCGTTCTGCACCGTGAAGATGACGCGGCCCCCGAGGTCGCGCAGACGCCGCCCGATCACCCACGCGATCGAGTCGGCGTCCAGCAGGCCCATCACCACATATGTTTTGCCCGGTTCGATCATCGCGGAAACCTCCGTGCCGCCGGGCCGTACCATACTTCAGCACAACCGCGTTTCAAACCATGGGCAGGGTTGACAACCCCCCCGTCCGCGCCGACCGTTCCAGCATGACGATCACCCCGGACACCACCGTCCACGAGCTCCTCCGCCATCACCCCGAGCTGCTCGACACGCTCACCGCCCTCAGTCCAAGGTTCGGCGTGCTTCGCAATCCGGTTGCTCGCGCCACGCTGGCCCGCACCGCGACGCTGCGCAGAGTCGCCGAACTGGGCGGTCTCCCGCTCGAAGATTTGCTGCGCACGCTCTCCGCCGCGATCGCGAGCACTCCGCGACCGCCGGGCGCCAGCGCCTCCGCGGACCCACGGGAGCAGCGGCTGCAAACGTTGCGGGCGATCATCCGTTCGCTGCACGAAGGCGGCGATCTCGAGCGCGCCCGCGCGCGGTTCGCCGCGGAGCTCGGCGACGTCTCTGCGCAGGAGATCGCCGAGCTGGAGCAGCAGCTCATCCGCGAGGGGCTGCCGGTGGCGGAGATTCAGCGTCTGTGCGATCTGCACGTCGGCGCGTTGCGCGCCGCGCTCGACCGGCATGCCGCGGTCGAAGCGCCGCCGGGCCATCCGATCCACACCGCCGCGGCGGAGAACCGCCGCATCGAACAGATCGCCGCCGACCTGGCGGAACTGGGCCGCTTCGCTGCGGACCTCACCGAGGACGCGTTTGCCGCGCGCGCACATGCGCTCGCCGCGGAGTTTGACCGCATCGAGCTGCACTACCGTCGAAAGGAAAACCAGTGGTTTCCACTGCTGGAACGCCATGGCATCACCGGCCCCTCCCAGGTGATGTGGGCGGTCCACGACGAAATCCGATCCGCGCTGAAATCGCTCCGCACCGCTCTCGAACGGGGCGATCGTGCCGGCTGGGCGGCCGACGCGCCCGCGGCCGCCCGCGCGCTCGCCGAGATGGTGTACAAAGAGGAAAAGATTCTGTTTCCGCTGGCGCTGGCGACGCTCACACCGGACGAGTGGGCGGAGCTCCGCCGCGGCGAAGATACCCTCGGCTACGGTTGGACGCCCCCCGCCGCCCTCTGGCCGTCCGCCGCGGAGCGGCCGGGCGATGTGTCCCAGGAACCGCCGCCCCCTGTTTCGGAGGGTCTTCCGCTCGATGTGGGCCGCCTCTCGCTCGAGCAAATCAACCTGATCTTCCGCCACCTGCCCGTGGAAATCTCGTTCGTGGACGAGCATGACGAGGTCCGCTTCTACAACGAAACACCCCACCGTGTGTTCCCCCGTTCGCCCGCTGTGATTGGCCGCAAAGTACAGAACTGCCATCCACCGAAGAGCCTGCCCATGGTGCAGGAAATCCTCGACGAGTTCCGGGCCGGCCGGCGCGACGTCGCCGAGTTCTGGATGCAGAACCGCCAGGGGCGGTTCCTTCACATCCGATACTTTGCGGTCCGCGACGCGGCCGGCGGTTACCGCGGTTGCATCGAAGTGGCCCAGGACGTCACCGGCATCCGCGCGCTGGAAGGCGAACGGCGGCTGCTGCAGTGGGATCGTGGCGCAGCCCGCTCGCCGCCCGGTTGACCGAAGCGACCGGACCGCTTGTCCGCCACACCCCCGTCGCCTACGCTGCGCAGCGTGCAGATCGACGTCTCCTTCGTCATTCCGACTCTGAACGCGGAAGCGCTGCTGTCCGGCTGTCTCGCCTCGGTGCGCCGGCAGGCGTTCGACCCGGCTCGCGTGGAAATTCTCGTGCCGGACGGCGGCTCGCGCGACCGCACCGTCGAGATCGCGCGCGCCTACGGCGCCACGGTTCTCGACGCCCGTGGCGAGCTCGCCGAGGCTGCGAAGCGTCGGGCCATGGCGGCGGCGCGCGGCCGCCACATCGCGCTGCTCGACGCGGACAACGAAATCGTCGGCACCGACTGGCTCGGCCGGGCGCTCGCCGCGCTGGAGCGTCACCCCGAGGCGCTGGGGTTCGAGTCGTACTATCTCAAATGTCCATGCCACAGCCGGCTGAATCGCTATCTGACCTCCTGCCTCCAGATCAGCGACCCCTACGCCCGATTCCTCGCCGGCCGGCTGCGGCGGCGCGCGGTGGAACCGGGCGATGTCGAGGTGTTCGAGTTGCCCGCCGACGGCGCCTACCCGACCGGCGCCAACGGCTTCATCTTCCCGCGCGAGCGGCTGGCCGCGCTGCCCGCCGACCGGCCCTACCACGAGGCGGTGTTCTTCCCGGAGCTGATGCGCCGCGGTGTGCGCACTCTGATCAAGATCCGCGGCTGCGGCATCTGGCACCACTACGTGACGACGTGGTCGGACTACTTCCGCAAGCGCCAACGCGCAATGATCATCCGGTCGCTACGCCGCGAAGAGGCGCCCGCCACCTGGGACGCGGGCGGTGTGCTCCGCAAACTCGCCGCGCTGCTGTATTTCTCGACGGTGGTCGGCCCCGCGGTCGAAGGATTGATCCGCGCGCTGCTCGCCCGCGATCCGGACTGGCTGCTCCACGCGCCGGCGGGGCTGGTCTCCACCGCCGGGAACGCGATCGGCCTACTTCGCGCGCGGTACGCGGTGGACCGCGAGCGCCGCGCCCGCCTGAGCCAGGCGCTGCACTCGCCACCCTCGCCCCGCTAGCGGTCACGCCCCAGGCGCAGACGGTCCCAGAGAAACCGCCACGCGGAAGCGCGAAACGCTGAACGCCAGTGCTGGCGCACAAACCGCCACGGATCCCGCGCGATCGAGCCGAGCATCGCGCGGCGCGCCAGCCGCGTCGGCGCCAGCGGATCAATCTCCGGCAGCTCGAGTTCCGCGCGCAACCAGCTCAGATAATCCCGCCATTTGCGATCGATCGGCACCCAGCGCCCGTCCGGTGGCGGCGGCCGGTCCTCCCGCGTCATGATCACCGGCGCGTCCGGCACCACCACCGGCGCCCCGGTGCGCCGCAGACCGCGAATCATCCCAAACATGTGCGGAAAGTCCGTCTCGAGCGACGCGCGCGCAAACGCGGCGTCATAGCAGTCCACCCGCACAACGTTGCTCGACAGCAGCGTGTGCTCGGTCAGCGCCGCCGGATCCCGCCGCACGCAGTCGGCCGCGAAACTGCGGTAGTCCGAATAGACCGCCGGGCGTGGCAGCGCCCGCGGGTAGCGCGCGTCGAACAACAGCAGCAGGCCCGGATCATGGCGACGCAGCCAGTCCAACACCGTCCTGATCGCGCCGGGCTGCAGCAGCTCATCGTCGCCGAGCAGCCAGGCGAAGCGCCCCCGTGCCATCTCCAGCGCTGCGCAGAGGTTTGGATTGATGCCCAGATTGCGCGGCTGGCGGACCGACTCGACCGGCACCCCCCCCTGCCGGGCCTCCGCAATCACCTGCGGCGTCTCGTCCGGCGACCCGTTGTCGGACACCGCGACGGCGACGGTCGCGGCGTCCCAGCCGCCCTCCCGCAACTGTCGCGCGATCGTGCCGAGCATCTCGCGCAGAAACCGCGCACGATGATAGGTCGGGATGCAGATCGTCAGATACGGTCTCACGCCCGATGTTGTACCGCAGTCGCGCCCCCTTGCCGAATGCCGTCGCGAGGAGCACCGGGCGGCTTGCGTCCGCTCCGCCGATCGAGTATTCGGATGGCCCGCGCCGCGGGGAGTCCTTCGTGAAGAGCGCGATCGTTGAACACACTCACTGCCGTGTCTGCGGGCGTGGCGACCTCGTGCCGCTGCTCTCGCTCGGCGAGCAGTACGCGGTCGCGTTCCTCGATTCGCCGGCCGAACCGGCGGTGCGGGCGCCACTCGAGCTGGTGTTCTGCGACCCCGCGCGCGGCGGCTGCGCGCTCGTCCAGTTGCGGCACACGCTCGATCACGACCTCCTCTATCGACGTTACTGGTACCGCTCCGGCATCAGCACCACGATGGTCGCCGCGCTGCGCGACGTCGCGCGGGCGGCCGAGCGTGTCGCCGCGCTGAAGAGCGGCGACCTGGTCATCGACATCGGCTGCAACGACGGCACCCTGCTGCGTCAGTACGCGGTCCAAGGATTGGAAACGATCGGCTTCGAGCCCTCCAACCTTTGGACGCTCGCAACCGATGCCGGCCGCATCGTGCACGATTACTTCCGCGCGGCACCGTTCCTCGAACTTTCGGGCGGACGCCCCGCGCGCGCGATCACGAGCATCGCGATGTTCTACGATCTGGAGGACCCCAACACGTTCGTGCGCGACATCGTCGCCTGTCTGGCTCCGGACGGCGTCTGGATCGTGCAGATGAACTATCTCGGTCTGATGATCGAGAACGCGACCTTCGACAACATCTCGCACGAACACCTTGAATACTACTCGCTGGCCGCGATGGAACGGTTGCTCGACCGGCACGATCTCGAGGTGATGGACGCCGAGTTGAACGATGTGAACGGCGGCAGCGTCCGGCTCTACATCCGCCGGCGGGGCGCAACGGTGCGCCCGTTCGACGGCGCGGACCGGCGGCTGATGGCGATCCGCCAGCGGGAAGCGGAGCTCGGGCTGGAGCGGGCCGACGCACTGGCCGGATTTGCGCGGCGCATCGAGCGCATCCGGGACCGGCTCCGCGAAGTGCTCGAAGAGGAGCGGCGCGCGGGCCGCCGCGTGATGATCTACGGCGCCTCGACGCGGGGGCTGGTGGTGCTGCAGTACGCGGGCATCACCGCAGAGCTGATCCCGCTGGCGGTGGACAAGAACCCCGACAAGGCCGGCCGTTACATCGCCGGTACCGGCATTCGCTGCATCACGCTCGAGCAGTACCGCGCCGATCCGCCGGACCTGCTCTTCGTGCTGCCGTACCAGTTCCAGCGCGAGATCATGCTGCAGGAGGCGGAGTTTCTCCGGCGCGGTGGGCGCATGCTCTTTGCGATTCCGGAGGTGCGCGTGGTCGGCGCCGCGGAACTGGCCGCGATGGAGGCCGGGAGCCGATGAGCCGGGTGCTGATCACCGGCGTCACCGGCTTCATCGGCAGCCATCTGGCGCAGTCGCTGGTCCGTGAGCACGAGGTCTGGGGGCTGGTGCGCCATTCCACCAGCCGCGATGCGGTCCGCCTCGCGCCCTTTTTGCGCGGCGTGCGGCTGATCACCAGCGAGCTGACGGATTTCATCGGCGTGCTCGGCGCGCTGCGGAAGGCGGACCCGGAAGTGGTGATTCACCTCGCCGCGATGAGTCCGGTGCGCCACTCGTTTGAAATGCCATTCGCGTACGTGCAGGCGAACATCGTCGGTACGTTGAACCTCGCCCACGCGATGTTGGAACTGCGCGAGCCGTCCCGCCGGCTGTTGCTCTACGCCTCCACCGCCGAGGTCTACGGCATCCAGGCCGTTCCGCCGCTGCGCGAAGATCTGCCGTTGCAGCCCTCCAGCCCGTACGCGAACACGAAGGCAGTCACCGACACCTATCTGCGAATGATGACACCGGTGTACGGCCTGCCCGCGATCGTGTTGCGGTGCGTCAACACCTACGGGCGCAAGATCGAGACGAACTTCCTCGTCGAATACCTGATCACGCGCATGCTGCGGCGGCAGCCGGTGCACGTCGGCGCGCCGGACTCCGTGCGGGACTACATGTTCGTCAGCGATCACGTGGCCGCCTATCGCGCCGCGATGGCTCATCCGGAAGCCGCCGGTGAGGCGTTCAATGCGGCGGCCGGCCAGATCGTCACCAACCGCGAGCTCGCGCTGCGAATCGCGAAACTGGTCGGCTATCCCGCACGGCGAATTGTGTTCGGCGAATATCCGCCCGACTATCCGGCCCGGCCGATCGCCTCGGATCAACCGTTCATCGAGCTCGACCCGACGAAAATCCGGGAACGGCTCGGATGGCGCGCTCGTGTCTCGCTGGACGAAGGTCTGCGCCGCACGGTCGAATGGTGGCGGCGCGCGCTGTCGCGCTGACCGTGCGGCGGTCGCGGGCCCCGCGTTTGCCGGCCGGTTTGCAGCGCGGGCGGGCGGCCACTCAGCTCAGCGACCTATGCATTGCGGTTCGCACCGCGCGTTTCTATGCTCGGATGTCCGATCGCACCGACATCGGGAGACCGGGGTGAGAGGTACACTCGTTCGCATGGGGATCACGACACTCGTCGGCGTGGGCGCCTTGATGGGTGCCTGTGGACGGCGCGATCGCTCCGCTCCGCCGCCACCGCCGCCGGCGAAGCCGCCCGCCGTCCTCGCCCCGGCGCCGGCGCCGCCCTCTGCGCCCGCGAACCCGACGCCGCCGTCTGCGCCAGCTGCGCGCGGCCGCGGGCTGCTCACGCTACCTCGAGAGTACGCGGAAGCCGCGATGAACGGCATGGAGGAACTCATTGACCGCGTGGTGCGCGAGGGATTGCTCGATCCGAACGCGGTCGGTGAACAAGGCCGCACGATGCTGATGCTCGCCGCGTTCAATGGGCACACCACGCTCTGCCGGCGACTGATCGGTTACGGCGCCGATGTGAACCGCCGCGACGAGATCGGCCGCACTGCGCTGATGTACGCGGCCACCGGCCCGCATGCAGATGTGGTTCGGCTGCTGCTGGATGCCGGTGCGGATGTGAATGCGGCCGACCGAGGCGAACGCTGGACCGCGCTGATGTTCGCGGCCGCGGAAGGCCAGGCAGAGGTGGTGCGCCTGCTGCTGGAGCGCGGAGCCGATCCGGAGCTTCGCGACGCAGACCAGGACCGCGCCATCGAGTTCGCCCGCAAGAACGGTCACGCACAGGTCGTGCGTCTGCTGGAGGAGGCCGCCGCCCGTCGGTCAAGCCCGCCGCCGTGAGCCCGCGCGATCCCCCGCAACGCGCCAACCACCCCAAGCTGCCGGAGCCCGGCGAGCCCGCCGGCTGGCCGAGCGGAATCCGCGAGCTGATGGACGACCTCGGTGCGGCGCTCGGCGGTCGGACCCCTCTGCTGATGCTCGGCGGCGGAAATCCGGCACGAGTCGCGGCGGCAGAACACGTGTGGCGGCGCCGGATGGAGGAGCTGTTGCGAGAGGACGACCGGTTTGAGCGGCTGCTCGGCATCTACGAGGAGCCGCAGGGTAGCCCCGCGTTCCGGGAGGCGGTCGCGGAGGCGCTGCGCGCGCGCTACGGCTGGCCCCTCACCGCCGCGAATGTTGCGCTGACCCACGGCGGACAGGGCGCGATCTTCTATCTCGCCCATCTCCTTGCAGGCCGGCGCGGCCGCATCTGGCTGCCGATGACACCCGAGTACATCGGGTACGCCGACCTCCTGCATCGGCGTGACTGGCTCGTGGCCAGCCGGCGGAGGATTGAGTTGCAGGGAGAGCGAGAGTTCAAGTATCGCCTCAGCGGAGACGAGCCGCCGCCAGACGCGGTCGCGATTCTGCTCTCGCGGCCGACGAATCCCACCGGCAACGTGATCACCGATGCGGAGCTGCGCGATCTGGCCGCGCTGGCGGGGGAGCGCGACATCCCGCTGATCGTCGACGGCGCCTATGGTCCACCTTTCCCGGACATTGTGACCGGCGAGGTCCGTCCGTTCTGGAATGAACGGGTGATCTGGCTGCTGAGCCTCTCGAAGCTCGGGTTGCCCGGCGTGCGAACCGGTATCGTGGTGGCGGGAGAACGGTGGGCACACCGTGTCGCAGAAATGCACGCGATCGCGGCGCTGGCAGGGGGTAACCTTGGCCCAGCGCTCGTGGAGCCGCTGCTGCGCAGTGGCGAACTTTTTGATCTCTGCCGACGAGAGCTCCGCCCTTTCTATGATCGAAAAGCGGAGACGGCGCGACTCTGGCTTGCGGAGTACTGGCCCGCTGACCGCCCGTGGCGGCTGCACGTGCGGGAGGGAGCGTTCTTTTTCTGGGTCTGGCTGCCGGGACTCGGCATGGGGTCGCGCGAGCTTTACCGGCGGCTGAAGGAGCGCGGCGTGATCGTGGTGTCCGGCCACCACTTCTTCGCCGGCGCCGACCAAACCGATCCGCACCGTGACGAGTGCCTGCGCGTGAGCTTTGCACAGCCGGACGAGGTGGTGTGGCGGGGTCTCGAACGCATCGGTGCGGTGATCCGTGACGCGTGGGATTAGTTCGCGCCGCGGAGCAGAGCGGCGCGCGCGCGAACGGTTTCGCTCGTGGGCGAAAGTCGCTCAGCCTCTGCAAGCGCAGCCATCGCTTCGTCGCGCCGTCCCAAATCCCAGCGGATCGCCGCGAGGTTCGCCCACGCGTCCGCGTAAGTCGGGGCGCGTCGCACCGCTTCCTCCGCGGCCGGCAACGCCTCGTCCGCGCGGCCCTGCCGCCAGAGCGTCCATGCCAGACCGTTGAAGTGGGTGGCGGAAGGGTACCGCTCCGCGAGAAATCGCAGGACCGCCTCCGCGCGGTCGAATTGCCGAAGTTCTGCATAGCGGTCGGCCAGCAACTGCAGCGCGGTGGGTTCCTTCGGGCTCTGCCGCAGCCAGCCCACCAGATGAGTGTTCAGCGCCGCGGAGTCGCGCTGTTGATGCGCCCAGACCGTCAGCAACCGCCGCGCGGCCAGCAGGTTGGGATATTCTCCGAGCGCCTGTTCCAGCGTTCGGCGCGCGTCGAGCCAACGGTTTTCCGCCATCGCGGTGGCCGCCAGCGTGAGGTATGCGAGGGGGGGACGTGGTCGGTCTCTTCGCACCGCGCGCTCCGACAGCGTTCGCGCACTGTGGAGGTCACCCCGATTCAGCGCCACCAATCCGCCCAGCGCCGCCACCGCCGGATCATCTGGCGTGCGTTCCAAATGAGACCGCAGCGCCGACTCCGCGGCCGTCCACTCGCCGCGCAACACGTGCATCGCTGCCCTTGCAAGATCATCCGGCCCTCCACGTTCGCTCTCGGCGCCCTCCTGCAGGTCGACGAGCCACTCGCGGGTGGTGGCGATCGATCGACTGTTCGGAAACCGACGTTCACCCTCATCCAGCGCTGCCCGTGCCTCCTCCCACCGCCCCTTTGCCGCCAGCAGACGCGCCACCGCCGCCACCGCAAGGTCGTTGGTACCGCCGATGATCATCGCCTGCCCCAGCTCCGTGATCGCCTCATCCAGCCGGCCGACTCTCGCCAGCTGCCGGCTGCGCTCAAATAGCCATGCGGGATCCCGAATCCTCCCGAACTGCACCCGGACGCGCAGCAGGTCCAAACGGCCCGCGTACGTTTCCACCAACCGCATCAGCTCCTGCTCAGTTCGATCGGCCTCCAGCCGCTCCATTCGTCGCGCCAGCCGGGCCCGGTTCAGCGCCGCAACGATATTGTCCGGATCCGCGGCCAGCGCCGCGTGATACGCGCGCATCGCGACGTCCGGCCGCTCCATCTCCTCCAGCCGCACCGCAAGATCGTTCATCGTCCGCGAAGCTTCGCGGAGCGCCATCCCGCCGACTCCGCGATAGGGCCCGAGACCACGTTGCCAGAGCGCCCGGTACCGTTCCGCATCACGCCGCCAGCGTTCGATCTCGCCAACCGGCGGCGGCGCGCCCGCCACGCTGCGATAAATCCAGAGCCCCGGCACCGCCGCCCCCACGGTGGCCTCGAAGAAGTGCGGCAGGTCGAACGTCACCGCGTTCGTCCGGGCGGTAGGGACCACCTCGAACCACAGCGGCAGCCAGGCCTCCAGTCCGACCGGCAGCATCGCTTTCGCCAGCGGCGTTCCCCACGGGTATGCGGAAAGCCGGGCCAGGTATTCCGACTCCCGCGCCAAATCCAGCCGAACCCATCGGGGAGCAGCCTGTCGCTGTCGCGCGACCGCCATCACGACTCCGTCCCATCCTCCGCCGCTGACCACCCAGGCTGCGGGCGCCAATTCGCGCGCAATGCCCTCCCCTACCCACCCCGCCGCTCGGAGCGCCCGGTCATCGACGTACGGAAACGCGCGAACTGCGCCAGCCAGTGCCAACACCAGCCCACCGGCCATCGCAACGCGCGGTGCCAACTTCGCCAGCAAGGTATCGCGCAGCACTCGCGCTCCCATCGCCACGCCCGCCCCCAACCAGACCGCCACCCACAACGAGGGAAAAGGGGAAGGCAGCGGCGAGGGCAGCGTCGGCCACGGCGCCAACGGCGTATGCAGCAGCACCGCCAGACCCCAACACGTCAGAATTCCCGCCGCCACACTCATCCGCACCCGGCGACGGCGCACCGGTGAAGAGACCGCCCACAACACCACGCCCACAGGGACGACCGTCACCAAAGCGGTCAGCAGCCATCCGAGGGGGGGCAACGATTCCCGCACCTGCGCCGCATGCGCCCGTACCAACGCGCGCAACAGCGCTCCCACCGTTCTCAAGCCAAGGGCATCCCGCAGCGGCGATGCCGCCAGCACGGTCGTCACCGCAGCCAGCGGCACCACCGCGCCGGCCAGAAACGCACCGGCGACCGCCACTACAGGCCGTCGCCGATCCGGCTTCACTGGCGCCGTCAGATCGTCCGCCAGCGCGCCGGCGGCTTGCAGCAGCACCACCGGCACGTGCAGCGCCCCGACCGGTGATTCCACGACGGCGACGCCCGCCAGCGCACCGGCCGCGATCCCCCATCCGAGACGCCGCCGAGTCACCGCCAGTTCCGTCAGCACCATCACGCCCAGCACGAGCACAAGGCTCAGCATCTCCGGCGAGGCGCGCGTCGCTGAGATCCAAAACGGTCCTTGCAGCGCCAGTACCGTCCCCGCGATCAGCGCACCCGCCACCGCCTCCCGCTCGTTGCCAGAGCCAGCGGTCCCCATGCCGACCCACTTCGGGAACCAACGGCGCCCCAACCAGACGACCATGACCACTGCCGCCGCCCCCAGCAACGCTGACAGCGCATGGACCCGTTGATAGATCGCGCCGAGGGGCACCATTGAGAGTGCCCGCAGCAGCCCGGCCCAGATGGGACGCGTCAGCATCGGTGCACCGTCCAGACCAGCGCCCCGCACGATCGAATCCACAGATGGCCCGGGGATGGGGGTCCGTGCGATGGTTCCCACAAACAGGACGAACGCTGCGAGCCCCATTGCCACCGGTAGCGGCAAACGAAGCCGAGGCTGGGGCTCAACGCGAAAACGACCGGGATTGGAGCGAGACGCTGAACTCACGCATTTAGGATACGCAAAAACCGCGGGCGCAGGCCCGCGGTTTTTGCACCTAACCGTTTTCTAACGGAAGCTTACTCGCGGCCGAGCCGCCAGCGCCACCGGCGCACCATCAGTGCCCCACCGGCACCCAGCACAATCAGCGCCGCCGAGGCGGGCTCTGGGATCACCTGCCACGCGCTCTGCGGCACGGTGCCGAAGTCGTACACCTGCGGAAGTGTTGGTACGGGCGCATAGGGATCCCACGTGAAAGTGGTAACGCCCGCGTCCGCGAACATGGTCGCCTGGGCTGGGTCCGGATGGTTGAAAATCCGGGTCATAATGGGGACTCCGCTGGCCGTTGGCGGGATGATCGCAGCCTGGAACGCGACTCCGTCCAAACCGAGATCCTCCCACAGGAAGTCCCAGAACCCCCAGCCCTCTCCGCTGCCCGTGTGATGTGCCTGATACAACACCGTGCTGGGGTTGGACGCCAGCACAATCTGTGCGGCCCAGAGGGACGTATGCGGCACCGGCTGCCCGTTGGGCATGTAGACATCAGGCAACCCGTTGGCGTTCAGCCCGGATTCCTGCGATCCCCAGAACAGCTGCAACGACCACGGCCCCTGGGCGGTCGCCACACCCGCCATGAACACCATCACACCAGTTACGACTCGTCTCGCGCAGTTGTTTTTCATGCGGTTTTTCTCCTCCGTTCGCTTACTCTCGATGTTCTTGACGTCTCGGGCAGGACGCATGTCCCACCTTACCCAAAGGTTTACAATTAGTTGCCCGTCCAGCGGGGGATTCGGCTCACATAGCTGGTGCCGCGGCCGTGATACCAGAACCCCCGACCGATGGGCACGGGTGTGGTGAGCACGGTGTTGTCTGCCGCATTGCACCAGTTGGAGTTCGCCGCCCGCAGGTAATAGGTGCGGTAAACGTTACCATCCCAGATGAGAATCAGATCCGCCGTGCTGGGCAGTCCACGCTTCGCACCATCGGCCACCCAGCTCATGCCGGGACCATTCAGGTACCAGGGGGCCATGAACGGATTGGCGATCATCCGCAGCCCCGGCACCATGGGACGCTGCACCGCGAGACCCGCCAGCACTTCCCCCACCAGGTAGATCGTGCGGGGTGCGGTGCTGGTTGACGGGGACTGCAGCCACACCGCGTCACCCGTCCGCAGCGGATAGTTGGTAAACTGGCCGGTCGTCAGCCGGTACCGCCCGTCGAGCCGCTGGTACAACGTCACAAACTGTTGGTTCGCGGAATCCCAGATGTGAATCTGAGTCGCGAACTGTGGCATATTGGCTCGCACGAGCTGGTTCGAACCAAAGAGCTGCACCGCGCCGATCGCGCCCGCTCCGTTCAACTGCTGCAGGTTGATCCCCAGCAGCACCGAGGCCCCGGCCGGTGGAATCGTCACCGGTACGACGCCCACCGAGTTCACGCTGGGGAACGACTGACTGTGGGCAATCCCCCCCGTCAGTCCGCTGGCCACCCAGATCGCTAGCATTCTTTTCACGTCGTCGAGTCTCCTCTCGCAGCCGCCCACCCGATCGCCCGCCGACCCGGCGGGCCTGACCGTGTAGACCTCCGCACGCGCGATACCGTCGCCGAACGCGGTTAGCGTTTGATGTGGCACACGTCAGATAGCGTCATTTTTTTGATTACGAATCCGGCGGGTTCTGTTTATTGGAACATGTAACCGACGCTGATCACGACCGCGTAGACATTCTCGATGAAGAGCGCGTCGGAGTTGTCCGGAAACACCACCAGCCCGGACTCCGTGGAATCGAACGAGTAGGCCCACTCGCGGTGATAGCTGACGCTGGCGCGCACGCCGTTGCGCAGCATCCAGTCCACGCCGAACTCTCCGCGCGCGCCGTACGCGAGCGAGTAGTCGTTACGGTAGCTTTCCTTGATGTCGCCGTCCCACTTGTGGTCGCTGCCCTGACGCGCGAGGCCGCGCGCCTCCCCGAGCATCCCGCGCACCAGCGCGTACACGCCAAGGTTCGGCCCCTTGAAGGGACGCCACCGACCGAAGTAGCCGGCCTCGAGAAAATGCCAGTTCACGTTCTCCGAGGCACGAAATCGGTCGCCGCCCTCGCGTAGATCGACACGCTTCGTGATGCCGAGATAACGGTAGCCGAGCTCCCAGCCCCACTCCGCGTGCTCCGCGGCACCGGCACGCTGGCTCCAGAGGATCTCCAGATCGTTGCGGTCGCTTTCGATCTCGTGATGGCCGTTCGCTTCGCGCCGTTCGTAGTCGTAGTTGGCGCCGATGAACCGCGCAGACAGCGCGCCATCACCGCGGCCCACCGCCAGCCGCAGCCCCCAGCCATTGCCGTTCACGTCGCCATCGCGCCAACTCTCCCGACGGTCCTCTTCGTAGTCGGCACGCGTCTGCAGCGCGTCGTGCTGCCAGACGACCAGATAGCTCAACCCCTCCACGCTCACCCGCCACGGTTCCGCCTGGGTGAGCTCGAGCTCCGCATCCGCCGGCGGCGGCGAGTCGGACGGCGCCGCCTGCGCGCTCGCCCCCACCACGAGTGTGAGGAGTCCTACCAAAATGAGATTCGTTTGCATCCAGCTCTTCATGGTTCTCGTTTGTCCTTTCCATGCCGGCGCGGCGCGCCGGTCGTTCACGGGCCTCCACTAGACCCGCCCGCGGCGCCGCGCCGCAGTCGGGCCATTCGTTCCACCTGCTCCAGATACCGCGCGACCTCGTCCCGCGGACGAAGTTCCTGCGCTCGCTTCAGAAGCGGCAGCGCGTCCGCGTACCGTCCTGCGCGCACCAGACACTGCGCATGTCGCAACCGGGCCTCCGCCTCGCTGGCCTCGATCGCGGCCGCACGCTCGAACAGCAGCACCGCCCGGTCCAGGTCGCCGGCCGCGGCGTGATGCTGCGCCAACAGGATCAGCGTCTCGCCATCGAGCGGATCCAGTGCGACGATCTCCTCGAGCCGCCGGATCTGCTCGGCGGCCGGCTCCCCCTGCGCGGCCGCCGCACGCGCGGCGAGCTTCAGCAGCCGCAGACGCATCGCTTCGTCCAGCCGGTCGCCGGCGACCTCCCGGACTCTGTCGGCCACCCGCTGCGCCTCGGCAGGCGCGCCGCGCGCGGCCAGCATCTCCGCCGCACGCAGCGACCGCTCCGCCTGCGCGGCGCCTCCGCGCGTAAGCGCGCGCAGATAGGCCTCCGCCGCGAGATCCGCAAAGCCGTCGCGCAGGTGCACGTCCCCCAATGTCTGCAGCATCTCCGGCGTCGCGTGGCCCGCCAGGTCGAGCATCTCGTAGATCTCTGCCGCCTTCGCGGTCTCCCGCAGCCCGAGATACGCACCCGCCTGCAGTGCGCGGTATTCCGGTCGGTTGGGCTCTGCGCGGATCAGTTCGTCGCACAGTGCAACAACCTCTGCATGCCGTCCCTGCCGGAAAAACACGCGCGCCAGCCCCAGCCGCCAGTCGGGGACGTCCGGCTGCAGCAGAATCGCCATGCGGTAGGCGCTTTCCGCCGCGGTGAGACGGTCCGTCTGCAGGCACGCAAATCCCAGCAGCCCGTACGTCAGCCCGTCACCACCACCCAGCTCGATCGCCCGCGCGAGTCTCGGCACCGCCTCGGCAAACCGCCCCGCCCGCACATGCACCACGCCCAGCTGTTTATGCGCGCGCAGAAACGCCGGAAACTTCGCGATCGCCCGCCCATAGCCGGCGGCAGCCCGCTCGAGGTCTCCGTCCAAAAACCAGAGGTGCGCGAGCGCAAAGTCCAGCGCCGCACTCGCGGCGGGCGTCACCGCCCCCTCGAGCAGTCGGCGGGCGGCGGCCGTCCCCCCTCGCGTGCCCATCGCGGCGGCGACCTTCTCCAGCACCGCGCGCTCCGCCTCCGTCACACGTGGCTCCACCTCCGTCCGCATGCCGAACTCGCCGATCATCGCGCGGCGAAATGATGCGCTCCGAAAAATCCGCAGCTCGCCGTCATCCGCGGCGATCCCGCCGGCCATCGCCACCACCGCCAACATGACCAGGGTCCGTCTCATCGCAGCGCAAACGTGATCGGCACCTTCATTCGAAACGCCACCGGTTGCCCACCGCGCCGGCCAGGATCAAATCGCCACTTCCGCACCGACTGTAGCGCCGCACGATCCAGCGCGGGGTGCACCGACTGCACCACCGTCGGGTTCTGGACCGCACCGCTGGGATCCACCAGAAACACCACATGCACCGTGCCCTCGATTCGCTTCCGCTTCAGCTCCGTCGGATACTCGGGCGCGGGCTGATGTACCGGACGCGGCACCTGATCCAGATCCGCCACCGAAAACACCGCCTCCCCCTCCTCCTTCGCCCGCTGTTCGAGCGTCGAGAGCAACCGCGCGCCGATGTCCAGCACCGCACCGCCCCCCCCCAGGCCAGGGTCCAGCGCCATCTCCAGCGCTGCGAGGTCCATGGGTGGCGGCGCAGGGGCGTCCAGCTCGGGCGGAGGTGGCTCCTCTTCCGGCTTTTCCGGCTCCGGTTCCGGCGGCGGCGGCGCGGGCGGCGGCGGCAGCGCCGCGGTCGTGACCGGGCGCAGCTCCATCTCCGCGGCCGGCGGATGCGCAATCCGCTGGATCAGCGGCAACACGAGAAACACCACCAACGTGAGACCGGCCGCAACCGCCACCGTCCCGACAGCGCGCAGCACAGCACCCAGCGCCCGCCGACACCACGATGGACGTGCGCCACTCATGCACCCTCCGCGCGCCGCGTCGCCAAATTGACCCGCTTCGCACCCGCCAGCTTCGCTTCGTCAATCACTCGCACCAGCAAGCCGGACGGCACCGCCTGGTCCACCTGAATGATCACCGGCAGGTCCTCTTTCTCGATCAGCCGGCGCACCACCGAGCGCACGCCCCCCACGCCGATGTCACGCCCCCCATAGACGACCTCGCCGCGCGCAGTGACGGCGATCAGCACGCTGTTCTTTTCGAGGTTCACCGCGGCGGCCGCGGTGGGCTTGTCCACCTCGACGCCGGTCTCCTCTACAAACGTTGTGGTGACGATGAAAAACAGCAGCAGAATGAAGATGCAATCAATCAGCGGCGAGATGTCGATGTTCGTCTCGCCCGCATCGTCCGTTGCCGCACCGAACCGTCTCATGCGCCCGCTCCCTGCGACCACGCGATCGCCGCCGAAGGCTCCGTCTCGCCGCCCGGCCCATTGACCGCCGCGACCGCCATCACGCGGTGATGCCGCTGCAGACAGAAGGTCTCCAGATGCGCCAGCGCTTCCTCAATGCGCTGCTGCCGCCGCAGCAGCAGGTTTTCAAACATCAGACCCACCAGCGCCATCACCAGCCCCGTCTCCGTGGTGATCAGCGCCTCGGAAATGCCGCCGGCGACGATGGTCATCGTCTTTTCGGCCGACCCGCCGGTCGCCAGCCCGTGAAAGGTCGCGAGCATACCGGTCACGGTGCCCAGCAGCCCCAGCAGCGGCGCCGCGCGCACTGCGACCTGCAACACCCGGTGATCCCGTTCAAACGGCGCCAGCAAGTCGTGCCGCGCCGCCGCAAACACCCGTATCACACCTGCTTCGTCGGTCTCGCGTTCCGCCGCCCGCGCGAGCCGTTCGCCCGGGGTTTCCCGACCTCGCACCGTGTTCGCCACGGGCGGTGACAGTTGGCCCACCGCCATCAGCCGCAACAGCATGCGGGTCGCAACCCCGAACAGCACGATGCCGTTGGCGGCCAGCGCAAACATCCCCCAGCCGCCGCTCCGCCAGATGTTCGCCGCCTCCGGCAGCAACTCCTGCCAAAACGCGCCGTTCATGCCGCCACCTCCTCGACCACCCCGCGCCCTTTCTCCACCTGAGCGAGGAACGCCACCGCGAGCCGCTCGAGCCGGTCGGTCAGCGATTTCGCGCGACGCGACAAAAACGAATGCGACAGCAGTGAGGGAATCGCCACGTACAACCCGAACTCCGTGGTGATCAGTGCCTCCGAAATGCCGGCCGACAACATCTTCACGTCGCCAGTGCCGAACACCGTCAGCAGCTTGAAGGTCGAGATGATCCCGGTCACAGTGCCCAGCAGCCCCAGCAGCGGCGCGCTCGCCGCCGCCACCGCGAGAATCGGCAGCCCCCGCTGGAACCGCGACCGGGCGCGCAGCACACGCTCGAACATCGCCTCCTCGATCAGGTCGCGGCCGTGCGCCAGGTTTGCCGCGCCCGCCTCGATCATCTCCGCCGCCGGCCCCGGCCAGGCGGTGGCCACCTCCATCACCGCGGCGGCGTCCCGCGCGGCCGCCGCTTCCAGCAGGGGGCCCACCTCCTGCTCATCGGGGACGCGCACGCGGGCCAGCGTGATCCACTTCGTCAGCGCGACAATCGCGGCGACCGCGGCGACTCCGAGGATCGGCCACATGACCGCGCCCCCTTTCTGAATGTGCTCCCAAAGTGTCTCGCGGGTGCGCTCCACCTTCCGCGCGTTGCCGAGGCTCGCGTCGAACGGCAGTGTGCCGCCTCCGTCCCGCACCAGCGCCGCCGCCGCTGCCACGAGCGCCGGATCGCCGAACGGCTCGACCGAAGGCTCCACCGAGCCGAGCCGTTGTTCGACCAGCCCGACGTGCGCGGCATTCTCCGACGCAAACACCACCATCGGCCCGAACACCGCGAAGACGCCTTCGACCATACGGCCGTCGGCCGCCGCCGCGGCCCCTCGAAACCGGTAGCCGCCGACCAGCCGTTCCAACCGTTCCAGGCTGCTCTCGACCACTGCCATTTGCCGACGGTAGACCTGCGCCGGTTCCAGCGTGGTGTTGTCCATGGCCAGCCGCGCCTCGCGCAGCACTTCCGCGTGGCGCGCAACCTCTGCGATGTGCAGTCGAGGTTCGAAATTGCGGATGTACTCTGCCAACAGATTGGAGAGATACGCGGCCTCCTGCTCCCGCCCCTTGATCTCGTTGCGCAGGTTGTTCAGGTCCAACGCACGATGGTCGAACTGCCGACGGACCACTTCATAGGCCGTGCGGACCTCGGCGAGCCGTCGCTCGAGATCTCCGATGCGCCGGCTCAGTGCCAGTCGTTCGTCCGCAATCGTGCGGCGCGCTTGATCGAGCTCCGCAACGGCGGCGGCCAGCCGCTCTTTTGCGGTGGCAACCCAGGGCGGCAACTCTGCGGGCGCCGTCGTGCTTGCGACCGCGGAAGTTGCCGCAGACAACGCCGCCGGCGGGGCGGAGGTCGAAACCGCCGCGGTGGGCCGCCGCTGCGACTTCGCCGGCTTCGGGACGGCCGGTATCTGCCGCCCAGGCCGGGCCTCGCGCAGCGGGGGAAACTGTCCGAACGCGGGCATCGCCAGCATCAGCGCCACGCCGAGCCGCACCGCCCGCCCCATCGCTCCGCAAACCGTACGCACCTCAGTCATCCATCACCACCGGCAGCCGCACGTACTCCGCCGGCCGCTCATTGCGATACACCGCAATCGCCGCCTGCACCGCCGCCGCCAGCTGGTCGTCGCGTTCCCAGGTCCACCCCTTCGGGCCGGGACGCCCGACCCCGGCGACGGTGCCGGCCGGATTCACGAAGTACGCCTGCGCCAGCCCGATGTAGAGCACCGTCACCTCGATGCGCTCGCCCCCATCGAGCGTCCGCACCTCGCTGGTCACCAGAATCTCTCGCGCCGCCTTCTGCAACTCGTTCAGCACGCCGATCACGTTCTGGAAGCGCTCCGCCAGCGGCGGTGGTGAAGCGGCCTCCGGTGCCGGAATGCGCTGGCTCAACGGCTGCACCCGTTCGCGCAGCGGCGCGGGCATGCGCTCCAGTAGGCCGACGACCCGCCGCTCCAGCCTCGCGATGCTCTCGTCCAGCCCCGCCGTCGCGGCCACCAGTCGCTCCCGCTGCGCGCGGGACTCCGCCAGCTTCACGTCCAGCTCGCCGATCTCGTTCGTGGTTTGCCGGATTTGCGCCTCGATCGTCTCCACCTCGCGCGAGAGCAGCTCCGCACGGCCCTCGAGGATCTCCCGCGCGACGCGCCACTCCTGGGTCTCCCGCGAGAGCAGACGCCGCGTTTCCACCCACTTCTCAATCGCGGCGCGCCCCTCCGCCTCCGCATCGGGGGGCGAGTTGGTCACCGCCGTCAGTGCTGGCACCGGCGCCGCCGGCATGCCGAGCACCGCCGCCACTCCCAGCCATCGCCGCCACCGTCGCATCGTTCAAAACTCCGCGCTGAACCCGATCGAATAACGCACGCCCTCGCGGTATTGCCGGCGCATCACGTCCTCCTGGCCCGGGATTCGGTACACCTCGCGGACGGGTGGATCCAAAAGGTTTTGCGCGCGGAACGTGACCTTCACGCGCGAGCCGATCTTCTGCGAAATGCTGATGCCGACCGACGGCTGTTTCAGCAGCATGATGTCGGGTGTCGCCCCGCTCTCGCCGATCGCCGCGCCGCTCTTCAACATGTCGCCGCGGATCGTGTAGAACCACCCGAAGGACGTCCCCCAGCGCTCGATGTCGTAGAGCAGCTGGAAATTGAAAAGGTATTCCGGCTGCCCCTCCATCGGCCGGCGCTCGCGCGGCGGCAGCCCGTAGGGTGTGAACGCGTTCACCAGCCGCTCCGGCATCTCCACCCAGGAGCGAAGCCGCGCGTAGTTGACCCCTACCCGCAGCGCATCGAACGGCGGCGGCAGAAACTCCATCCGCCGCCGCGCCTCCACCTCGAAGCCCTCGACGCGCCCGCGCGGATAGTTGATCGCCAGCGTGTAGGACTCCGAGAGATACCCGAACGTTTCCTTCTCAATGGGGTCGGTGACGTCCTTGTCGAAGACGCTGAACGCGAGCACGTCGTCCGGTCCTTGAATCCACTCCCAGCGAAGGTCCCGGTTCACGATGTGCGAAATGCGCAGATCCCGGTTGCCGATGAAGGAGTCCCCCTCGATGTAGTCCGGAGTGATCACGGGCGCGATCTCGAGGAACGTCGGGCGCGCGATGGTCTGGCTCCAGTTCAGCCGCAGCGTCATCCCCGGCGCGATGTCCCAGATCGCCCCCCACGACCGCAACCAGTCACTCTGGCTGATCTCGGCAGCGGCCTTCTCTTTCGGTACTCCCTCGATCTGGTAGTAATACGAGATCTCACCGGCCGCGTTGGTGATGTAGTGCGGTACCGGCACCAAAAAGGCGCGCTGCGGATCAATCGTCTCCGAGTCGATCGTGGGGTCCACCCGCATCTCGGTCGTCTCCAGCCGCATGCCCCCGATCAGGCGAAGCTGGCGGCTGACTGGCACCTCGAGACTCCAGAAGCCGGACTGAAAGTGTTGGAGACCCTCGTAGTCGACGTCGTAGAACTTCGGCAGCAGATGCCAACGAAGGCTGTTTTTGTAGTCGCCAATGCCGATCCGGTCGGGCGCGGTGAACACGTCGGTCCACAGCACGTCGAGCGTATTGGTCCGCAGCGTGCGCAGCGCGTTGTCGCGCGCGGTGTCCTCGAGGCCCTTCAGGTAGGCTTGCCCGGCCGGGCTCGCAAACCACGCGGCGCGCGCCGCCTCAAAGGCCCGGCGACCCGCCGGCCCCGGTGGAAAGTCGCTGCGGACTGGGCCGGTATACACCGGCGGCATCTGCGCCCCCATCATGTAGAAAAACGAATTCTGCCGGTAGTGACGACGCGTCCAGTCCTTGCCCAACCCGATGTTCAGCCGGATGTCCTCCTTCGGCCATTCCGCGTTCGGATCGCCAAACCCCATGAACGAGACGTCCCAGTCCGGCACCCGCCAGCCCAGGGGAATGCCGAGCCGAAGGCCGTACTGGGAGTTGATCTCGCGCGTGTTGCGCCAGATGCGGGTACTGCTCTCCTCGTCCGCGCCGGAGGCACCGTCCTGCCGCGGCTGAAACTCGTAGATTCCTCCACCGCGAGGGTGCACCACGTTCCGGAACATCCGCACGTCGGGCTCCTCCTGCTCGGCGGTGTTCCGGCCAACCCCCCAGCCCAGCTCCCATCCCCGCCCACCCTCGGGGCGCTCCCCCCATTTGTGCTCGCCGGTGAACTGCAGAATGTCGATCGGGCGCTCCGTGTAGTGAATGCTCTGAATCTGAGTCCAGACCGGCGTGTTCGTGTCGTGAAACTGTTCGCGAAACGCGGCCCGGTCCGTCACCGCCCGGTTCCGCATCGCGGTGAAGCTGAGCCGATGGGCATCGTCGCGCTCCAGGCCGAGCGTGAGCAGTTCGCTCCACTTCAACTCCTCCGTGCCCACCTCACGGCGAAAGTACGTCAGCTCCCGCGGGTCCGGCCCGCCGCCCTGCATCCGCAGCACATTGTCCGGACCGACGTGCAGCCAGTACTTCTTCGAGTAGGTCAGCGCCGCCAGCGCGCCCATCTGCCAGTTGCCGCCCAGCCCGAACCGCGTGCCGAGCGCGACGTCGTACCCGTGGTTGCCGTCCGGCACGCGCGTGCGCTGAATGCCCATCGCCGGCGCGACCCCGCGCACGATGCGATCCAGCTCGAGATGAACACGATCATGGTCGCGGGGCGACCGAGGCTTTTCCTGGTGGTACGACGCGACCCCCCGGTCCGCCAGCCCATCCTTCTCCATCGTCGCCATGCCCTCGACCATGTCGCGCGCACCGCGGTGACGTCCCCACCGGTTGATGCCGCCGCCCTCGTAGGTGATGTAGCCGGGCTTGCCGCTGACCCGCTGGTTCACCTCGCGCGAGAAACCCACCCGTGCGAATGGCTCCTCCGGCACGCGCACGGTGCGAATGTCCACCCCGCCACCGGTGAAGTCCCCCGGTAGGTCCGGCGTGAAGGTCTTGAAGACGCTGAGGCCCTCCACCGTGCCGGCGGGAAACACGTCCAGATGCACTGCCCGCCGCTTCGGGTCGGCGCTGGGCACGCGCAGGCCGTTGACCGTCGCGCCAACGTAACGGTCTCCCAGCCCGCGCACCGTCGCGTACTTGCCCTCCACCACCGTCGCGCCCACCACCAACCGCAGCGCACCGGCGACGTCGCTGGCGCCGGCGCGGCTCATAATTTCGCGGCTGATCGTGTCCTGCATCGTCAGGCTTTCCTGCCGCAACGTCAGCATGCCCGCCTCGGTCGCGGTGTCCTGCAGATCGAGGTCGCGGACGACGAACTCCTCCATCTCCACCACCTCGCCGCGCAGCTGCACCGTCACGTCCGCCATTGCGCCCGGCATCACCACCACGCCGGTCACCACCTGCCGAACAAAGCCGGGCTTCGAGACCACCACCGTATAGGCGCCCGGCGGCAGATCCGTGATCACAAATCCGCCGTCGCGGTCGGAGAAGGTCTCCCGCGGCGACTCGAGCAGACGTATCGCCGCCTGCGGCACCGGCCCCGCGAAGTCGGCGTCGTACACCACCCCGCGAATGCCCCCGCGAGGAGCGGTGCTCTGTCCCCTCGCAATGGCGACGGTCAATGACGCAAGCAGAGCCATAAGCTCCCGCAGTGTCCGCCTAGCCGCCATGGATCGAGGTGCGCAGCCGGGCCCATGACTCACCAATCTTCGCCGGATCCATCCGACCCCTCACCACCGCCAGCGCAGTCTCCACCGCCGCCATCGCGCGCGGACGCAGATTCGCCAGCTCCACCGTCCCCCGGATCGCACGATCAAACAGCTCCACCGCCAGCGGCTCGTCGCCGGCCAGTGCCGCTGCCGATGCGAGCCGCGCCCAGAGAGCCGGCTGGTCGATTGGCTGCAGCTCCCTTCCGATCTCTGCGCCCACGACCTCCGCGATCCGACGCACCCGTGCCGCCTCACCCACTCGTCCCCACAGCTCCGCAATGCGACCGAGTACGATCAAACGAACCTCCCCTCCGGCCGTCATCCCCAGCCAGCCGTCGCTGATCGGTGCAAGTCGTTCCGCAATCTCCGCGGCCGGCACGCCCACCGCCACCATCGCCTCGAGAATGTCCAGCCGCGCCTCCACCGACTTCCATCCCGGAATTTCACCCGCCGTCCCCCATGCCAGCTCCAGCAGTTGCCGCCGCCGCTCGGGCGCCTCCACCGGCAGTGCCGCCGCATCGCGCAGCGCCGCCGTGAGCTCCACGGCGTCCTCGACCCGCGCGTTCTGCGGCCGCTCTTTCGCCACCGCGACGGCCTCCTCCCAGCGGCCGGCCGCCACCAGCGCAATCACCGCGCTCCCGTGCAGCCGACCGCGGATGTCCGGATCGTGGTCATAGCGCTCGCGCAACACCTTCGCGGGCCCAACGTCCCCCGCATACGCCCGTGCGCGCGCCAGATGTGCACGCACCCGGTCCAGCGGCCAGCCCCGCACGTTCGCCACCTGCTCCTCCGCCTCCGCCAGCAGTCGTGCCGCCTCGCGGGCCTGCCCCCGCCGGGCGTGCTCCGCCGCCAGGTCCGCCAGTAACACCACCGAGCGCCAGTCGCCGACCTGCCGCGCGAGCGCCTCCGCCCGGCGCAGCTCGCCGAGCTCCATCCATCCGCGGACGACCCGTTCGCGGTACTTCGCCCGGTCCGCCGCATCATTCGTGATCGCACTGGCAAACGTCCACGCCGACTCGAGCGCCCGCGCCGAAGGCCCCTCCCCACCACGCTCGCAGCCCGCCGACGCCACCCAGACCGAGACGAGCGCCGCGCGAAAATACACCGGCACCATCGAACAAGCAGGGAAAGACCCGGACATGCGCTCAGAATCCCCTTCCTCTGTCAGGACTCTGCAAGGATCGTTTTACAATTCCATGATGGCACGACGGAGCCAGTGGCGTCGGAACATGAAAGTCACCGCCTGCTTCCCGTCGCAATACCGTCAGCCGGGCGACGTCGCGAAACTCCACCCCGCCGCGCAGACCTTCCACACCGGCGGCCCCGCGACAGTCGAGTCGCGCAAGGCGACCCCGCGACGCCCCGGCGCGGCGTGACCGGGTCGCAGAATGAGAGCCGTCCCGAGGTCGCGGTCGAAAGGAGCCGCCACCCGTGCGTGTCCAGCCCTTGGAAGAGCCGGAGCCAAACGCCTCCGACGATTGGAAACCAGTGCCCGATCAGAATTCGGCCTGAACGGCCTCTGCCGGACCAGCTTCTCCCTCCGACGGTACAGACTGGCTCCCTCTCGCCCCTCTGTACGGCGACCACTCCTGTGCACGCCCGTGGGCTCGCCCGCACGCCGATGCCGCAACTGGAGCTCCCGACGAGAGGCGTGCATGCCTCCGCACTGCTCGCCAAGCAAGACGGGGGGCCCCTTCGGACCCCCCGTCCACAGTGCGTCCGGGAGAGAGACCGGACCTATGGCGCAAGCTGGCTCGACAGCACGCGGTAAATCCGGGGCTCGGTGATCGGCCGCTGGTCCGTGTACTTGTAGTTCTGACCCGTGCCGCTGATGCCCGTCGCGAGGTTCACCCAGCCCATCGTGTTCTCGTTCGTGGTGTACTGAACTGTGTAGGTGGCGCCCACGACGGTCGGGAACTGGATCGTCATGCTGACGAAGGCGTCGTTGATTTCAGGATCGGAGTACTCGCCGTACTGATCGCTTTCAATCAGCCCGAACCGGTTCACCAGTGTCCAGTCCGCCCAGTTCCGTGTGCCGAACGCGCCGATCATGCGCACCGGCGTGAAGAAGCCGTCGGACGGGGGCAACCGACCGGCATTCAGCAACGGGCTGTTCGTCGGCAGCGTCGGATCGAGAAACTCGACCGGCAGATGCGTCGTGCCGCTGATCACGACGGGGTTGTTCGTCGCTCGGACAAAGCTGCGAACCGGCAGGTCGCTGAGGTTCGCCAAATAGGTGTTGCTCAGCGTCGAGTCGGTGAAGAGCGGGTACGAGTAGTGCGCGAGGTTGCCGTCCGTACCGCTGGCGCCCCACGTTGTCGCGAGCTGGTTCGTGTTGACGGGGCAACCGAACGCGACGTTCGTGCCCATGTACCAGAACACGCAGTTCGCGATCTCCAGCCGCCGGCCGCCGCCGTCGTGGGTGTACCACTGGTTCTTCACGTAGTTCTGTTGCGTGAGGTCGGCGGAGTCGTGGGGGTAACCATCGCCCGGATCGCCTTCGATCAGCGCGCAGGCGCCACCGAAGTCCATGATCAGCGAGTTGTACCACCGGCCGCCCGAACCGTCGCGGAAGTGGAACGCGGTATTCGCCCGCCGGTTCGTGAACCGGCCATGGCCGATCAGCGTCGCGTTGTACACCGTCGGAACGGAAGGCGGCTGCGGCCCCGGCTGATCGAAGGCACCATCCATCTCCGCGCCCTTGTCCGAACGCTCGCTGGTGGTCGCCAGCACGCCCTGCACGCGCAGCACAAACTGGATCTTGCCGCGGTAACCCTCATCCCAGTCGATGCCGTCGTCGCCGTCCGCCCAAGCGACGAGGTACTTCAGGTTGCAGGTACCGCCGAAGAACTCGAACGCATCGTCCGCGTTGTTGAACACCTCGATGTGATGAAGCTTCGTCGCCCGACCCACCGCGCCGCAGGTGAGGCCGTTCACCTCGTTGTTGGCGCCCAGCACGAACGCGCCGTAGCGGATCTGCACGAAGCGCACTTCGCCGCTGTCGTCGTCATCGTCGCCACCACCATACCGGCCGTAGACGCCGTAGGGCTGCAGCCCCTCGATCTGATAGTCAATCGAGGGATGCGGCGAGTAGTACGTCGGCTCCGCCGCCGCGGTGGCGATGTACGTGCGCCCGAGCAGGATCAGACCGCCCCACTGCTTCGTGATGCCATTGTAGGGGTTGTTCCACGGCGGAGTCCCGTTGGTGTAGGCCGGCGGCACGAAATGGTTGTCGCCCATCGCGGTCATCACGATCGGCGCCTCGCGCGTGCCGAGCATCCGGATCTTCGAGCCCCGCGCCACCACCAGCGTGCCGGGCTGCTGCGGCGCGGGGTTCGTGCCGCGGATCAGCGTGCCGGCCTGTACGGTGAGAATCGCGCCGTCGCGCACAAAGATCGGGCCGCGCACAATGTACTCGTTGTTCGACGTCCACGTCACGTCCGTTGTGATGTCGTTGGACACGATGATCGTCGCGGCGTCCGCGGCGCCCGCCGCCGCCACCGCTGTGCCCACCATCAAAGCTCGTAGGTTCGTCCTCATCGCTTCTCCTCACCTCGTTCCGTCGCCCGCGGACCCGGCTGCGCCGCCCGGCGCAACCGCCAGCTCAGCAGCCCCTCTTCGGTGCTCCCGGCTGGTGCTGGGCCCATGCCCGGTCCGACGCGGCTGACTGTGCGCGGCGCCTGTTGCGGGGTGGTGAGTGGTCGGACTTTTTTCCGTTCGAACTGTGTTTGGCAGGGCTGAGCGATTTGCAATGAAACCGTGTGCTCGATGCACGCGGAAGTCGCCCGCCGTTCCAGCGCAACGGGATCGGACTTGCGAATCTTCCGGGCCGCCGGTCAGCCAGCCGGCCGTGCGCCCAGCGCGGCGAGCGCCGGCTCGAGCGCAAAGCGCAGGTACATCGGCCAGGTGCCGCGCCCTTGGGCCTGCTCCAGCGCGGCTTTCATCGCGTCCGCGGCGGGGACGGCGGCCCTTCCCAGCAGTTGCAACAGGCGCGCCGCATGCAGCGCTTCCCGCAGGTCATCCGCGACCACTCCATCGGCCAGCATACCCAGAGCCTCGGCGACCCCCCATCCCTCCACCAGCGCGGCCGCCGCCTCGAGGCGCACTGGCGCACAATCCCGCAGCAGGCGGCTCAGTTGCGCTCGGACTGCCTCCGCCCGTGACCCAGTCGAGCGAAGCCCCACAACTGCCCACCATCGCACGGCGGGATCCACGTCCCGCAGCCGCTCGATCACCATCCGCTCCGCCTCCGGCCGCCCGGAGCCCTCTGCGGTCTCCAGCACGCGTTCGAACGGCCCGGTCGCCGGATCGGCCGCCCTCTCCCCCCGGCGCCACCCCTCCTGCCGCAAGCAGACCGAGCCGCCACTCGGGCATAAACCCCCGCTCTCGAATCTGCCGCAAATGGTCCTGCAGCATCGCGCGTAGACGTTGCAGCGTGGGGACGCGGTCGGGGTCGTTCGCGAGATTTGGCAACTGCCAGGGGTCCACCTCGCAGTCATAGAGCTCCTCAGGAGCCTTCCGAGGCGCGGTCCAGGAGTGTGCCGTTCCCCCCGTTTGGGCGAGCTGCAAATTTCCCGGCGCAACTCCGCCTGATCCCAATACCCCACCGGCGCCGGCCACACAGGTTTGCGGCATGTAATCGCGAACGGACAACCATCGGCGGTCGCGCACCGAGCGGCTGAGATCCAAAGCCTCGTCCACACAGTCCCGCACACCGAACGCCGCGGCCCGGCCTACACTGGCGTGCGGGCCGAGAAACGGCGACCCGTGCGGGTTGCACGGGGGCGGCACCCCCGTAGGGGCTCAGCGGCGGAATACGAACCAGGAGCGGCACCTGCAGCCCTGTGTCGTACAGCATCCGTTTACCCCGTGGGACACCTTGCCTGTGATCCGAATCAAAGATCACGATCGTCGAGTCCGCGAGGCCGTTGCGGCCGAGCCGATCCAAAATCTCCCTCACCCGACGATTCATCGCCGTGATGCAGTCGTACATGCGCGCGAGCTCCGCGCGTACCCGCGGCGAATCGCGATGCTGGATAGAACGGCGGCACGCGGGCCGACGCCGGATCGTGCCGTTCCAACGGCGCCAGCCGCGCACCGATCGTCCGCTCAAGTTCCTCCCGCGGCGCGACGTTGGTGGGCCCCTGATGCGTTTCCGTGAGATGGATCACCGCAAAAAACGGCCGACCGAGAGGGGCGGGACCGCCAGTCGGCCCAACCGCTGCACTCGTCCCACGCCGTGCGGACCGATTCCGGCTCCTACGCGCTGTTGTAGTCCGCCTTCACGTTGTTCGTGCAGTGATCGCCGGCCGCGCAGCAGTTCGGGGAACAGGCGGGCGGTGCACGGTGCCGGATTGGCGGAGCGCAGAGGACAGGTGCCCGCCGTGTGGGCGTACAGCCTGAGATGGTTGTGAAGCGGGCGCGCGCAGAGACCGGTGCGGTCGCGAAGGGCCGCGTGGAGTGCACGTTCTCCCGAGCCAGCCAGTCGAGATCCGGCGTGCGCGCATACGGGTCGCCGCAGAACCCGAGCCACGGCGACATGTCCTCACAGGTGATCCACAGCAGATTCGGCCGCGCGCGGGGGTCCAGACCGGCCTGCGGCCATGCGCGCGCCGCGCCTATCGCGCCCATGCACCCGAGAAACGCGCGCCGGCTCCACCGCCGCGCGCCTCGCGGCGTCTGTTCATGGCGCATTCCCCCCGCCCGTGCTCGCTATTGGCGACGCTCGCCGGCGCTCGGACCAGCGCCATGCGGGCACACCGAGCGCCGCGATCGCGACGGCGCCCAGCGCCGTCCATGGCCGATACAGCGCCGCGCGCCAGATCAGAAACGCACATGCGGCGGCGAACGTGGCGGTGGTCCACGGATGCCCCCAGCGCGGAACCGCCGCCCAGCGCGTCGGCTCCCGCCGTCGCAGCCGCGGCAACGCGAGCGCGGTCGCCAGTTGGAACGAGTATACCGGCACCGCCGTGTACAGCAGCACTTCGACAAATGAACCCAGCACCAGTACCAACCCCAGTGCCATCGCCCCTTGCAGCAGGAGCGCCCGGACCGGCGTGTGGGTGCGCGGCGACCACCTAGCCAGCGGCGCCAGCAGCGCATGGTCACCGCCGGCGGCCGCCGGGATGCGCGCGCCGGTAAAAATCAGCCCGTGCACCGCGCCCAGCGCGGACACCGCGATCAGGGCGGACACCCATCCACCCGCACCGGGCCGTGCGCGCTCGACCGCGGCCGCGGCGACCGCCTCCGCGGTCGCGACGCCCGCGTGCCCGCCCAGCGCCCGCAAGAAGCCGGCGTTGGCCAACACGTAGAGCGCTGCGACACCCCCCAGCCCCCCCGCCAGCGCCCGCGGCACCGATCGCGCCGGCTCGCGCACTTCGGCGGCGACGTACGCGATCTCGTTCCAGCCCCCGTACGTGAACAGCACCAGAATCAGCGCCACCGCGGTCGGCAGCCGCGGCGCCGCGGAAGTAACCTCGCGCACCGGCGGCGCCGCCCAGGCGAGCACCGCCACCGCGATCAGCCCCAGCACCTTCACCGCGGTGAGCACGTTCTGCGCCCGTACGCCGGCCCGCACTCCGGCCGCATGCACCGCCGTCAGCAGCCCAATCGCTCCCGCCGCCAACACCGACGGCGGCACGTCACTTCCCGGCCACAGCCCGCGCGCCAGCGCCGAGGCGTACGTCGCAAACGCGAACGCCATCACCGCAATGTCGCCCGGCCGCACCACCACCGTCAGCAGCCACGCAAACAAAAACCCCGCCCACCGTCCGTACGCCCGCGTCAGGTAGGCGTAGTCGCCGCCCGCCGCCTCCGGAAGCGCGGCCGCCAGCTGCGCATACACCGTGGCGCCGCACCACGACAGCGCCGCGCCCGCCACCCACAGCCCCAGCATCGCCGCGCCGCTGGGGGTACCGCGCGCCACATCCGGCGCCACCTGGAAGATGCCGACGCCAATAATCACACCCACGATCAGCGCCGCCGCGTCGGCCGGCGACAGCTCTCGGCGCGTCGGTGCCGGCATCTCAGCGCTTCTTCATCGTGATCCCGATGCCGGATGTCGTCAGATTGATGAACACCGTCTCCAGCGCGGGGTTCGTCGTGATCGCCTGCACGTAGGGTGGATGCGCCATCCGCTCGTCCATGTTGTGCGCGACGATCAGTCCTCCGGGGCGAACCAGCGGCAGCAGCTTCTCCAAATAGTCAATGTAGCCCTCCTTGTCCGCATCGAGAAACAGCAGATCGATCGGATCCCGCAAGCGCTTCACAGTCTCATGCGCATCGCCCTCGATCAGCGTCACAATGTTCGATACGCCCGCCCGAGCAAAGTTCTCCCTCGCGCGCGCCGCCCGGCCAGCGTCAATCTCGAACGTTGTCAGCCGACCGCCGGTGGACTGCAACCCCAGCGCAATCCACAGTCCTGAGTAGCCCACTGACGTGCCGATCTCGACCACATGCTTCGCCCCGATCGCCTCGGTGAGCAAACGCAGGATCCGCCCGTCGTCCGGCGGCACGCTCATGCTGCCGCGCCGCTGGTTGCGAAACACATCCTCGAGTACCTCAAGCACTTTCGCTTCGGCGGGCGAGTTCGGCAGCGTCGTCGCCCGAAACTCCACGCGCGGGCGCATCGGCGGTGGCGGCCGAACCGGCTGCTGCGCGCCGGCACCCAACGTGACGGCCGCCATCGTCACAAACGAGGGAAACCAGAATGTCGTCTTCATGTGTACCTCCGTGTGGTGGCGATGCTCGCGCCAATCGCTCCCCGGTGCAAGCAGGCCGCAGGGCATGCCGGCGCCGTCTCACCCGTCCGCGAGCGCCGCAGCCGTCCCGTTAGGGCCCGGGTGCGGTACGCGGATGGCTTTGCGCGAATCCACACGTCGGCGTTTTCGAGCGCGCACCTCCAACGGCACAATCGTAACCCCCTGCGGATTGATCGTCTGCGCGGTGTCGGAAAGATCGCGCAGCTCGATCCCTTCCGGCGACAGCGGCGGCACGTCCGCAGTGAAAAACGCGGTGCACCACCAGCGTCCCCACGCGTCCTGAAATGGTGTTTCATGGTCGAGGAAACGTCCGACCAGCCGCCCGGGGCCCGTACAGGCCGGTGAGTCGCTTCACGACCGCGAAGCACAGGTTGTGGCCGGTGGACCAGCCCGTGCCGAACAACACGTATCGGCCGAAGATTTTGCGGATCATGCACCCTTCGTGACCAAGTCGCGGTTTGCCGCCGCCCGGTCCGATCGGCGCCGGCGGCGAGGCGAACCCGCGCCAGTCCGGCCGCAGCGGAGCGATTTGTGTCGCGCCCCAGACCAGCCACCCTACGCCATCGTCATCGCGAAACAGAAATGGATCATGCCGCTGACCGATCGCAAAGCCGATCGGATGGTGCCAAGGACCGCGCAGCTCCGCGCCCGCGCTGAGCGCGAGGTCCGCACCGCGCACCGGATGCGGACTCGTAAACACCAGCGCCCACCGCTCATTCACCCAATGCAGCTCCGGCGCCCACCGCCGCCAGCTCTCCCGCGGCGCCGCTTCGAACGCATCGCGCTGCTCCGCAAACCCAACGCCGTCGGTCAACGCATACACCGCGCCGAGCGTCTCCCAGGCGATCAAATCGCGGCTGCGCCACACCTGCACCTGCCAGCCGGCGCCCGACTCGTCCAACAGCCCGCGGCTGTACGGATCTCGCTGCTCGAGCGGGTCGCCGGGACGGAAGATGGTGCCGGTCAATACCACCACCCGTCCGGGCCGCGCGTGATGTCGGGGTCCCGGATCCCCCCTTCCTTGGTCAGCACGGCGCGGTCGTGGTTTCGCAGCGTAGCGGCAATCACGTCCGGCGGATTCGCCGGTCGCGGCGACACCCGGCGTGCCCCAAGGCCGGATAGCGCTCAAGGATCCGCCGCAGCTCCCGAACCAACTCGGGTCGGGCGTCGGCCAGATTTTCGGTTTGCCCCGGCTCCCCCTCCAGATCGTAGCGCTCCAGCTCCGCTTGCGCGGGCGGATCTTCCACCCGTCGCCACTCGACCAGCCGGTGGCGCTCGGTGCGGATCGCACGTCCGAGCACTGGCCCGCGCAGGAACACGTGCAGCATGTGATCGCGCACCCGGGCGCACGGATCACGCAGCACCGGCAGCAGGCTCACACCGTCGCGCGGCTGCGGACCGCGCGGCAACGGCAACCCCGATATCTCGCCCAGCCTCACAAATCGGTCCACCGCCCCCGTCGTCTGCCGCGTCACGGTGCCCGGCCGCGTGACCCCCGGCCCGACGATGATCACCAGAACGCCCGCGTCTTGCTCGTAATTGGTGTGCTTCGTCGAAAAGCCGTGACCACCGAGTGAACGCCATTCTCGCCCCAAAGCACGATGACCGTTTCCGCCGCAAGCCCCGCCCGCTCCACCGCGGCCAGCACGCGACCGATGTGCGCGTCCACAAACGCAATGCTCGCGCAGGACCCGTGGATCCGTCATTGTTCCGCCTCCGGGGTGACGCCAACGTCGGTGCCGATCGGTTCGTAGTTCTCGATCTCGCCTGACGGCCGGCCCGCAATCGCGGGCGCACCGCGCAGCAGCGCGTGCGTGGTGGGGCGCGGCAGCTTCGTCGGGTCCACCATTTGCCAGTAGCGACGAGGCAACGCGAACGGCAGGTGTGGACGCACGAGCCCGACGGCGAGAAACGCGCGCGTGCGGTCGCGTCGCGCCCGCTCTGCCGCCACCTCCCACCACCGCACCGCTTCGGCCGCAATGCGGGCGTCGGCATGGGCCTCGTCCGGCACGTCCGGCGCCTCCCAGGCCGGCCCTCGAGGCAGCTCACCGATGCGAGAGCGCTCGCGGTTTTCAAAAAGCGCCGCCTCCCGCGTCAGCAGGCTGGCCGCCGTCGCGCTGTCCACGTACTCGATCAGGCGATCGTGCAGCGGCGGAACGCTGAACGAGGCCGGACCGCCTTCGTTGCCATGCCCGACGTGAAACACCTTGCCGAGCGACTTGGTCCGATAACGGCCGTACCGCGCAAAGTGCTGCGGCCGCGTCACCGCGCCCGGAAACAGCGATCGCAGCCTGCGCCCCAGCCCGTAGAGCCCCCTCGAGGTCGAGTGCGCGCTGAGCATCAGGTGGAACCGCGATGGCGCGCAGAGCGCCGCGTGACAGTACGCCCGCTCGAACCGTCGCCCACGGGCCGCGAGGAACTCCACGTGCGGTGTCACCGCGGCCAGATCGCCGTAGCAGCCCAGCGCGGGTTTCAAATCGTCCGCCAGAATCAATAGCACGTGCGGCGGCGCTGGCGCGGCGTTCGTGCGGACCGCGAACCACATCGCCACCAGTGCCCCCACGTCCGCCGGCTCGTCGTCGTCCACCTCATCGCCGCTTCCCCTCCGGCCGCCCCTTCCTTCCGGCGCGCCCGGCCCACCCCGCGGTTCACTCGCCGCCGGCCGCAGCCGCGTAGTCCGCGCGCAGCTCCGGAAAGGGCGAGAGCACCCGCTCCAGCACCCCGTGCAGATGCGCAATGCAGACGCCGTAGTTCGTGATCGCGATCCGCTCCCGCACAGCCCGGTCAAGACGGTTCAACATCTCACGCCGGGTCAGCATGCAAGCGCCGCAGTGGATGATCAACCGCACACCGCCGAGGTCCTGGGGGTAGTCACGCCCGGCAACCACCTCGATCCGCAAATCGCGACCGGTATACTGCCGCAGCCAGCGGGGAATCTTCACCCGCCCGATGTCGTCCTCCAGCGCATGATGGCTGCAGGCCTCCGCGATCAGCACGCGATCGCCGTCCTTCAGCCGATCCACCGCGCGCACTCCGCGGACCGCGGCGGCCAGATCGCCCTTCAGTCGCGTGAAGAGAATGGAAAACGTGGTACAGCGCACCTCCGGCGGCGTGTCCGCGACGACCTTCATCACCACTTGCGAATCGCACACCACCAGATCCGGCGCGCTGGCCAGCCGGCGCAGCAGCGCGGCGTATTCCCGTTCCTTCACCACCAGCCCCGCCGCGTCATGGTCGAGCAGATCCCGAAGCGCCTGCACCTGCGGTAGGATCAGCCGTCCCTTCGGCGCCTGCAGATCGATCGGCACCACCAGCACCGCCAGCCCACCCGGCGGCACCAAGTCTCCCAAAAGCGGTGGCGTGCGCGTTCGCTCTGGCGGCAGCGCCCGCTCGATCGCCCGCTTCAGCTCCTCCAGCCGCTCATCGCGGTCCTCCGTGCGGACCGCACTGAGCACCACCACTGCCGCGCACCGTCGCCGCAGCTCCGCCACAAACGCCGCCGACGGCGCGCGAACGTCGGACTTGTTCACCACCGCGACCACCGGCAGCGCCCGCGCGCGCGACTCCGCGACGACCTCCTCCTCGAACCCCGTCCAGACCTCCGACTCCACCACCAGCAGCACCACCTCCGCCCGGTCGAGCACCTTCCGCGCTCGCTCGATGCGCAGCGCGCCGAGCTCCGAGCGGTCGTCGAGTCCGCCGGTGTCCAGCAGCGTGACCGGTCCCAGCGGCAGCAGCTCGATCGGCTTGGCGACCACGTCGGTGGTCGTGCCGGGCAGCGGCGAGACGATGGAAACCGGCTGGCCCGCGATCCAGTTCACGAGGCTCGACTTGCCGACGTTCGCGCGGCCGAACACTCCGATCTGCAGCCGCAGACCTGTGGGCACCCCACTCATTCGCTCGACCGG
This sequence comes from Kiritimatiellia bacterium, assembly GCA_026417735.1. Taxonomy (NCBI): domain Bacteria; kingdom Pseudomonadati; phylum Kiritimatiellota; class Kiritimatiellia; species Kiritimatiellia bacterium. The sequence goes on along the minus strand of JAOACR010000007.1, from coordinate 172,038 downwards.
CGGCCGGCGGGCGCCAGCAGGCGCGCGGGCGATAGCGCCTCCGCCACCGTCGCCTCGCCCAGCCGCGCGATCAATGCCGCTCGCACGTCCGCGACACCCTCCCGCCGCAGTTCCAGCGCCAACTCCTCTGCACGACGGTAACCGAGCGCCGGCACCAGCGCCGCGACCAGCGCCGGACTGCGGTCCAGTCGGCGGCGACACTCGGCCTCGTCCGCCTCGATCTCCCGGACGTGCGTCGCCATCACCCGCGCCGCCGCCCCGACCAGATCCGCCGCCTCCAACCACGCGTCCGCGAGCGCCGGCATGAACTCGTTGATCCGCTCCGACCCCTGCGCCGCATATTCCCCCACCAGGCCGCAGAGCGCCGCCGCGCGCGTCGCCGCGGAAATCACCGCCTCCGGAATGACCGGGTTCACCTTCCCCGGCATCAGCGACGACCCCACCTGCCGCGGCGGCAGCCGCAGCTCGCCAGCGAAATGACGAATGCGCAAATCGCGCGCCATCTTGCCCAGATTCGCGGCACCCGCGGCGATCATGCCGGCGGTCTCGACGAGGCTGTCCACGTTCGACGTGCCGTCCATGCCGTTCTCCGCGCGCGTCAGCCCGTAGCCGGTGAGCTCCCGCAAACGTTCCACAACGAGAAACACGTAGTCCCGCGGCGCGCCGAGCCCCGTGCCCACCGCAGTGCCGCCGAGGTTAATGACCCGCAGCCGTTCCTCGCTCTTGAACGCCCGCCAGCGGTCGCGCGCAAACGCGTCCGCATACGCACCGAACTCCGCGCCCAGCACCACCGGCACCGCCTCCTGCCACTCCGTGCGCCCGATCGCTACAATGCCGGCGAACGCCCGCTCCCGGTCCTGCGCAGCGCCCTGCACCGCCTCAAACGCAGCGCTCAGCGAGCGGGCCGCTGCGATGGCTGCCAACCGTACCGCGGTCGGTACCACGTCGTTGGTGGACTGGTGCAGGTTCACGTGCTCGATCGGATGCACCGTCGCGTAGTCGCCCCTCGGTCGACCGAGCCGCTCCAGCGCCAGGTTCGCGAGCACTTCGTTCATGTTCATGTTCAGCGAGGTGCCCGCCCCTCCCTGCAGCGCGTCCACAGGGAACTGGTCCGCCCAACGGCCCTCCGCAATCTCGTCACACGCCGCCGCAATCGCGTCCGCAACCACGGCATCGAGATCGCCAAGCTCGCGGTGGGCGAGCGCGGCCGCCTTTTTCACTAGCGCGAGACCCCGAACAATGCCGGGGTGAACTCGGCGACCGGACAACGGAAAGTTCCGGATCGCACGAGCGGTGTGGATGCCCCAGAGCACATCGGCCGGCACCGGCAGTTCACCCAGCGCATCTCGCTCGATCCGCCACGCCGGATTGGCGATTTCTTCCCGCAGCATATCGCCAACCTACCACAGCCCATCCAGCCTCGCGACCCCCCCCTCCCGCCCCTTCGCCCCTGGCGACGCGATGCGCAGTTCTCCCGGGCCACCTGTGGGTCGCCCACAAACGGTCACACCGGGCACCCGGCCTCCGGTGCCCGCCGGTTTCCAGGGAGCACCGATGACACGGCGCCATCCAGAGTGTGGCGACCTCACGCGATTCGCTCCAATCTTTGGATCACACCGCCGCATCGAGCTCCAACCGTTGGACCGCCCAGCGCACGTCGCCTCGCGTCTTGCCACCCGCCCGCCGAACGCAGAGGATGACCCACCCATGAAGGAGCCCCGCGATCTTCTGCACCGGCCCGCCGGCCTGCTTGAGATTGCGCGCGTCGCCGCCCCCTTGGCGGTCGGAACCCTCTCGCTGGCGTTGATGCAGTTCTTCGACCGTCTGTTTCTCGCCGGCCACAGCGATGCCGCGATCCGCGCCGCGCTACCGGCGGGGATCCTCGCCTTCACGATGATGAGCGGCCTGATCGGTCTGGTCGCCTACGGGGGTACCCTCGTCGCGCACGCGCACGGCGCCGGCGACCGACGGCTCTGCGCGCGGGCCGCCGGTCAGGCGGTCCTGCTGGCACTGGCGCTCTGGCCGCTGTTGTGGCTGACACGGCCGCTCGGCCATGCGATCCTCCGGCGCAGCGGCCACGGCGCGGACGTGTTGCCGCTGGAACTGGCCTATTTCGACGTGCTGATCGCCGGCGGCCTCGGTCCGCTCCTCACGCACGCCTTCGCCGGTTTCTTCAGCGGCCGCGGTGACACTCGCACCACGATGTGGGCGCATCTCAGCAGCAATCTGCTCAACATCGGCCTCGACTGGGTGCTGATCTTCGGTCGGTTCGGTTTGCCCGCGATGGGCATCCACGGCGCAGCGATCGCCACCGTGATCTCTGGTTTTGTCAGCGCGGGCGTGCTCGCCGCCCGCTTTTTTTCGCCCGCCCATCTCCGAGACTACCACACCCACCGCGCACTCCGGCCGGACCTCCGCCTGCTGGGGCGGCTGCTCCGGTTCGGCGTACCCGCGGGCCTGCACATGTGGCTGGACCTGACCTCGTTCACGTTCTTCGTGCTCCTCACCGGGCGGTTCGGTGCCGCGGAGCACGCCGCCAGCAACATCGCGCTCGCCATCAACTCGCTCGCGTTCATGCCGACGCTCGCCATCGGACAGGCCGCCACCATCGTCGTGGGCCAGTACCAGGGCCGCGGCCGCCCGGACCTCGCCCGCCGGGCCGGCTGGAACGCACTCGCCATGGCCGCCGGCTACATGGGGGCGGTCGGTCTCTCCTACGTGCTGGCGCCGGAGATGTACATCGCCGTATTCACCGACCGCGGCCGCGGCGCGGTGCCCCACGCGGCGGTCGCACCGATCGCACGGCGGCTGCTCACAATGCTGGCGGTCTGGAGCACTGGCGACGCGGCGGACCTTGCGATCGCGGGCGCATTGAAGGGCGCCGGCGACACCCGCTTCGTGATGACCTTCTCGCTGCTGATGGCCTACGGCGTGTTTGTCGGTGGATTGCTGGTGATCGTCGGTGTGTTCGGCGGCGGCTTGATGGCCGCATGGCTTTGGTGTTGCGTGTACATTCTGGTGATGGGCGTCGGATATATCGCACGATTTCTCGGCGGGCGTTGGAGCTCGATCCGGGTGCTGCCGCATGACGGCGCCACGCCAGACGGAGTCGCGCCGTGCTGAGAAAGCCTGCTCGCCCGATCGCGTCGTTCGCGCTCGCGGCGATCACGGTGGCCGGCTGCGCGCGGCGCGGCCCGCCCCCGGAACCGGCCGCGCTGGACGGCGCGCGCGCGTTCGCGGAGACCGCCGCCTTCGTCGCGCTCGGCCCCAAAGCCGCTGGCACCGACGGCGCCGCACGCGCCGCCGCCTGGCTCCGCGACCGCCTCGAGGCGCTCGGCTGGACCGTGGAAGTGGACCAGTTCACCGAACCCGCGGCCGGCCGCCCGACGACTTTCCGCAACATCGTGGGCCGGCGACCCGGCGCGAAGCCCGACATTGTCATCTTCGGTGCGCACTACGACACAAAGGACGGCATTCCCGGGTTTCAGGGCGCGAACGACTCCGGCTCGGGCGTCGGTGTGCTGCTCGAGATCGCGCGCGCCGGCGCCGCGTGGCGATGGCCGTGCGAGCCGTGGCTGGTGTTTTTCGACGGCGAAGAGTGCCGCGTCGCCTACGGCCCGGCCGATGGACTGCACGGAAGCCGGCGACTCGCCGCCCGCCTTGTGCGCGAACGCCTCCACCGGCGCGTGCGCGCGGTGATCATCGTGGACATGGTCGGCGACCGTGACCTGGGCTTCACACTCCCCCGCAACAGTTCGCCTGAACTGGCCGGCGCACTGATGCGCGCTGCTGAGCGGCTCGGCGTGCGCGATCTGCTCCGGCTCGCGCCGGGGCCAATCCTCGACGACCACGTCCCCTTTCTCGAAGCCGGGATGCCCGCGGTCGACCTGATTGATTTCGAATATGGCTCCGCTCCCGGCCGGAACGACTACTGGCACACACCGCAAGATACGCTCGACCGGCTCTCGCCGCGCAGCCTCGAAATCGCCGCTCGCCTCGCGCTGGCGACCGCGTTGGACGCCCTCGCCCGGGCTCCAGCGGAACACGGTCAATCCCGCTGAACGCGACCGAACGCCGACCCTCCCCCCACTCCTGATTCCGATCGGCGCCGCGGGGAACCTCACACAATCCCGGCGAGCTCGATCAAATACATCTGGCGCCCGTCCCCTCCGTGCGCAGAGTCGATGCAGACCCGGCGTCCGTCACGGCTGCTGCGCGGATGAAGATCGCAACGCCACTCGCCCTCGTACACCTCCGGGGAAGGAAACCGACCCAACACAAGCCGGCGGCCGCTGGGGACGTGGACCACATAGAGGGCCTGTTCGCGTCCGCGCCGGCGGTCTGGGTACGTGTCGCAAAGAATCCACTCGTTCCGCCGTCCCGGCAGATAGGTACAGTGGCCGTCGACCTTCAGCATCCCGGCCACCGGTGCCGCCTCGCGCGTACGATCTTGAAACACTTGGAACGCCCACTGCCTCGCCTCGTCGCCCACTCCCGCATACGCCAGAATGTGAAGCGGATCCCTCCAGACGAAGTGCGACACCTTTCCGTTCGGGATCAGCACATGGAGGTCGCGCCCCTCGGCCGAGGCGGTGATCATCCGCGTCTTCCACGACGTGCCCTCCGCCGGCGAGCGCCACCGGTGCAAGAACGCGAAGCGAGCGCCGTCCGGCGAAACGAGAAGATGATTGGCCCAGTGCTTCGCGGACGCCGGGAACCCGCCCGGCGGCGGATCCCAGGCGACCATCGCCGCAAAGGAGAGGATCAATGTGGAGCGGCCCGTCTCCAGTTCAACGCGCCAGATGCCGGTGTCGTCTGGCGCGGAAACGTCCGCGCGCGGATCCGGCACTCCCGCGTATCCGTAACCGGGACGCACGTCATGCAACCGGCGGAAGTCCGGCGCCACCGCCCACCGACCGTCGGGCGAGATGGCGTAGACCGGCGATCCGATAACCCGCTCCGCGCCGGTGCGGACATTTCGAATCCGCGCGACGAAGTCATCGCCCTCGCGGTCGTTCCAAATCACCTCATCCGGGTGCCCGGGCCGCCACTGCAGCATGCACCCCTGCTGCCAGTTCCACGCCCGCGTCGAGCCGAGGCGCACCCATCGGTCGCCGTCCTGCAGATCCACCATCCCGAGCTCGATGCGGTCCTCTGCGGTCGGCGAGCGATGCTCGAACGTCACCCGATTGCCCAGCACCAGCCGGCCATCGGTGGAAAACTGCTCCTTGTCGTAGTAACCAAACCAATGAAACCCTGGGCCGCGCGTGATCGGCCGCACCGGCGCGTGACACTCCTCCTCGTCCTTCGGCGTCGCGGCGCGGAGCACGCCCGTGCCCGCCCCCACTCCCGCCACGCACGCCAGCCACTCTCTCCGGCTCCAATCGCGTTTCATCGTCGAACCGCCGCATTCCATCCCGCGTGCGCTGCGGCGTCAAGCATCGCCCGCTTGCGGCGACGCGGAGCGCCACGGACAATGACCCCATGGATCTGGCCCGCATCTTGCCCCGTTGGGACGGTCTCTGGGACTGCCACGCGCACCTGCAGGATGCGGTCTTCGACGGCCGCCACTCAGAGATCCTTGCCCGTGCGCGGGCGGCGGGAGTTGCCCGGATCGTCGTGAACGGCACTTCACCGGACGACTGGCCGGCCGTCGCCGCGCTCGCCGAACGGTTTCCCGAAATGGTGTTGCCCGCGTATGGCGTCCACCCGCTGTATGTCAACCGCGCGGCGCCCGGCTGGCACGACGAGCTCCGGCGGCGTCTAGAGGCCGATCCGCGGGCCTCCGTCGGCGAAATCGGTCTGGACCGCGCCGGGGCGGCCGGCCCGATAGAGCTCCAGCTGGACCTGTTCGAGAGGCAAGTGCGCCTTGCGATCGATCTCCAACGGCCGTTCACTGTGCACTGCCGCCGCGCGTGGGATCTGATGCGAGCCCGGCTTGAATCGCTAGCGCCCTTCGCGCACGGTTTTGTGCTCCACTCCTACGGCGGTGGCGCTGAGCAGGTGCGCTCGCTGGCAGCGCTGGGCGCGTACTTTTCCTTTTCCGGCACTCTGACGTGGCCGCGAAACCGTCGAGGTCCCGCCGCCGTCGTCTTGGCGCCACCGGACCGGCTGCTCGCAGAAACCGATGCACCCGACTTGCCACCCTGGCGGGAGGCGACGCCGTCCCCCCAGCTCCCCAACGAGCCGGCGAACCTGCCCCGCGTGGTCGAGCGCATCGCCGAGCTACGAGGTGGCACGACCGAGGAGTGGGCGGCGCGTCTTGCCGCAAACGCGCACCGCTGTTTCAACGGCGAATGACCCCGAATCCTCCGCCGCCCATGTCCGCCGATGCGTGCTTTTCCCGAACGCTCGCGCTGCTGGGACCGGCCGCGATGGAGCGGCTGCGCCGCGCGACGGTGCTCGTCGCCGGTCTTGGCGCGGTCGGTTCCTACGCGGTCGAGGCGCTCGCGCGCGCCGGCATCGGACGGCTGCGACTGGTGGATTTCGACGTCGTCCAGCCAAGCAACCTAAACCGGCAGCTCTTCGCGCTCACCTCCACCCTTGGCCGGCCAAAGGTGGAAGTCGCCGCGGAGCGCGTCCGCGACATTCATCCCCAGTGCACGGTGGAGACGTCGCGACTCTTCATCGCCGCCGACACCGTCGGCACGCTCTTCCGGGAGCCGCCGGACGCGCTGGTGGACGCGATCGACAGCCTTGGCCCGAAGGTCGCCCTGCTTGCCACCGCGCATCGCGTGGGTGTGTGGACCGTCTCCGCGATGGGCGCGGCCACCCGCACCGACCCCCTCGCCATTCGCGTCGCGGATATCTCAGCGACCGAGCGCTGTCCGCTCGCTCGATGGGTGCGCCGCCGGCTTCGGGCGCTCGGCATCGAGCGCGGCATCCGCTGCGTGTACTCGCTGGAGCCGGCACCGCGGCGCGCGCTGGCCGCCGCCGACCCGCCGCCTCCGGAGTTTGCGTTCCGCCGCGGCCGCCCGCGCCGCGCGCTCGGCAGTCTGCCGACCCTCACCGGCATGTTCGGCCTGATCGCCGCCAACGAGGTGATCCTGCACCTGGCCGACGCGCGCAGCGCCACTGACCGGTCACGCGACGGCGCCGCCGGCTGATCGCGACCGGGCCACCGCCCTTGCGGCGCTCAACGCTCGAAGTACGTGTAGCCGCGCAGACCCGCCTCGTACGCGTCCATGATCTCGCGACGCTCCTGCGCGCTGATCCAGCCGTTGCGCACCGCGCGCTCCGCGGTGGCCCGCACCCGCTCGACCATTTCTGCCGGGTTGTACTCCACGTACGAGAGCACGTCGGCGACGGTGTCACCATCGAACTCTCGAACGTACTCGATGCGGTTCCCCTCGCCGACGCGGATGTTCGCAACGTTTGTGTCGCCGAAGAGGTTGTGGAGATCCCCGAGCGTCTCCTGATAGGCACCGGCCAGAAACACACCCAGCACGTACTCCCGGCCGTCAAGCTCGTGCAGCGGCAGCGCGGTGCGCACGTCGTGCAGGTCCACAAAGCGCGTGATCTTTCCGTCGCAATCGCAGGTGATGTCCGAGATCGTGCCCAGCCGGGTCGGCCGCTCGTTCAGCCGATGGACCGGCATGATCGGGAACAGCTGGTCAATCGCCCACACGTCCGGCAGGGACTGGAACACGCTGAAGTTCGCGTGGTAGACGTCCGCGAGCGCGGTGGGGATGCCGCGCAGCTCCTCCGGCACATACGTGCACTCGCCCAGCAGCTCGTTGATGCGGACCATCACGCTCCAAAAGATGCGGTCCGCAAGCGCGCGGGTACGCAGATCGGTCAGGCCGTGCTCGAACAATGCGCGAATCTCGTCCCGGTAGAACACCGCGTCGTGATAGCACTCCTGCACGTTCTTCACGTTCAGCGAGCGCAGCACTTCGTGGAGATTCGCAAGCGCCTCCGGCGCACCCTCGGGCAGCCGGTCCGGCGGTGGCGTCGCCTCGAACCGCGTGACGCCGAGCACGTTGAACAGCAGCACCGAGTGGTGCGCGACGACCGCGCGGCCGGACTCGCTGACGAGCGTCGGATGCTCCACGCCGCTCTCATCCATGGCGCGGCCGACCCACTCGACGATGTCGTCCGCGTACTCCTGCATCGTGTAGTTGCTGCTGCAGGCAAAGCTGGTGTGCGAACCGTCGTAGTCCACCGCCAGGCCGCCGCCGACGTTCAGATAGCCCATCGGCGCGCCCTCCGCGACGAGGCCCGCATACAGCCGTGAGGCCTCGCGGCAGGCGTTCTGGATGATGCGGATGTTCGGAATCTGGGATCCGATGTGGAAGTGCAGCATTCGAAGGCAGTCGAGCAGACCGGCCGCGCGTAGCCGGTCCACCACTTCGATGACCTGGGAGATCGTCAGCCCGAACATGCCGCGGTCGCCCGCGGAGTCGGTCCAGTGGCCACTGCCGCGCGTGGAGAGCTTTGCGCGCACGCCGAGCACCGGCCGCACGCCCGCGCGCCGTGCCCGCTCGATCACCAGCGGCAGCTCTTCCGGCCTGTCGAGCACCAACACCGTCTGCAGACCGAGCTTGCGCCCATACAGCGCGAGGTCCGCAAACTCCTCGTCCTTGTAGCCGTTGCACACGATCAGCGCCTCTGGATCGTCCAGATAGGCCAGCGCCGCGATCAGCTCGGCCTTGCTGCCAGCCTCGAACCCGTAGTGCCAGGCGCGACCGAACTCCGCGATCCGCTCGATCACCTGCTGCTGCTGGTTCACCTTGATCGGATAGACGCCGCGGTACACGCCGCGGTAGCCAGCCTCCCGGATCGCGTGCTGGAAGCTCGTGTTCAGCAGGTCGATGCGCGACCGCAAAATATCCTCAAACCGCACCAGCACCGGCAGCGAGAGCCCGCGGTCGCGCAGTCCCGAGACGATGTCCATCAAACTGACCGCCGGTGCGTCCGGCCGGCGTTCCGGTCGAACCAACACCTCGCCCTCGGGCGAAATCTCGAAGTAGCCCCGCCCCCAATGACGAATGCCGTAGAGCTCCGCCGCCTGTTCCGTCGTCCACCGCGCGAGAACGTCGGTATTCATCCTCGTGGTCTGCTCTCCCGCTCGCACCGCCAAAAACTCCGCGCATGGTAGCTGCGCGGCGGCGGCTGGCAAGACGCCTCCATCAGTAGCGGTCCGGCACGAACAGTTGAGTGTACTTCGGCGCGCGTCGATAGCCGCGCGGCGGCGGCCGCGGCGGCAGCCGGATCCGCGGACGCGGCACCGACCGGTACGGAATCTGCTCGAGCAGATGCCGGATGCAGTTCAGCCGCGCCCGCCGTTTGTCGTCCGCCTCCACCACGTGCCAGCGCGCCTCCGGAATGTCGGTATAACGGAACATCTCGTCCTTCGCCCGCGAGTATTCCTCCCACTTCATCCGCGCGGCCAGATCAATCGGGCTGAGCTTCCAGCGCTTCGTTGGGTCGCGCAGCCGCGCCTGAAACCGCCGCTCCTGCTCCTCGAGGCTAACCGAAAACCAGTACTTGATCAGTCGGATGCCGGAACGGACCAGCATCCGCTCGAACTCGGGACAGGAGCGGAAAAACTCCTCCACCTCCGCCTTCGTACAAAATCCCATTACGCGCTCGACGCCGGCGCGGTTGTACCAGGACCGGTCGAAGATCACGATTTCGCCCGCGGCGGGCAGATGCGCGACATACCGCTGGAAGTACCACTGAGTGCGCTCGCGCTCGGTGGGCTTCGGCAACGCGACCACCGTGCAGCCCCGCGGGTTCAGACACTCCGTGATCCGCTTGATCGCCCCGCCCTTGCCCGCCGCGTCACGGCCCTCGAAGACGAGCACCACGCGCAGCGCCTTGTACTTGATCCAATCCTGCCAGCGCACCAGCTCGCGCTGCAGCCGCGCCAGCTCGCGCTCGTAGAACTTTCGCTTCAGCTTCGGGCGGGGGGCCGGTGCAATGTCACCCAGCTCCTCCACCCGTTCTGACCGGCCCCGTTCGCTCACCCCGCTGCGGCCTCCGGTTCACTGGCGGGCCACCGTGGCCCCCCGCATCGAAATAGTCCACCCCCAGCATCAGGTCAATCCGCGCCGCGACCCGCCGGTTCGGGCGAGGTCTCCTCCGCACGCAGCCGCAGCGCCCCACCCTCCGCCGAGGCGGCGTCGGCCACCGGCAACAGCGCGTCCGCGCGCACCCATCCATCGCGTCCGTCGAGCCGGATTCGCCGCCACTCCCCGCGAACTTCCACCACCTCCACGACCGACCCGAGCGGCAACGTGAAATGGGCACGCGCAGTGTCGAGCGGCGCAAACTGCGCGCTGCGGCCCGCTGCCACCACGACGTGCTCCGCGTCGAGCCGCCGACCGTGCCAGACGGCCGCCCCCCCCAGCGCCGCCGCGCACGCCGCCACCACCGCCGCCCGCCGCAGCCATGGCGCCGCCGCGCTCGCGCCCACCGCCCGCGCCGCCGTCAGCAGCCCCCACAACGCCCACCAGCCGGCCTGCCCCAACCATCGCGCTTCGTCCACGGACAGGCGCTCCAGCATCTCTTCGTACCAGCGCCGGCGGGGCGGCGACGCACCGCCCGCCTCCATCGCCAACCGGAGGTTCCCCAGAATCTGCGGATCGCGCGGTGCCAGCCGCCATGCACGACGGAACGCAGCAACCGCCGCACCCAACCGGCCGAGGCGGAACCGCGCGTTGCCGACGTTGAACCAGAGCGCCGCGTCGTCCGCTCCCTCCCGCAGCGCCCGCTCCCATATCGCCGCCGCCTCGGCATACCGCCCCCCATCGTAGGCCGCCGCCGCCTCCGGCCACCTCGGCTCCGCCCCCGCTGCGACCGCGGCAAACCACAGCGCCAGCACCGCCATCGCCGTGTGTGCGGCCACCCTCACCGCCGCACCCGCTCGCAACGCGCGAGCACCCCGAGCAGCCGGTCGAGCTGCTCCCGCCGCACCGACGCCGGCGCCTCTCCCCCCCCAAACCGCGCCGACGCACACTGCGCGAACAGCTCCGCAATGGCCCGCCGCACAGGTTCCTCGATCGCCGGTCCGAATGCGGCGAGCACCCGCTCCGCGTCCACATCGCCAGGTGGTAGGTTCAACCGGTCGCCAAAGTAACTGGTCAGCGCGCTCCACATCGCGTCGTAAAACTCTCTCGCGTTTCCTCCCACGGCTTCGCGCATCCGCCGGACCGCCGCCCGCGCCGCCCGGGGCGCGCGCGCGCGTCGCGCGAGCGCCGGATCCGATGCGATCCGCTCGCGCCGCCGAACCCAACCGAGCACCGCGGCCGCCAGCAGCGGAGGCGCAACCACGTTCAACGCGACGCCCACCGGCGAGGGCTGAAGCCCCCGTCGCGGGCGCACCGGCACGCTCTTCAAATAAGCGATCTCCGTCCCTTCCGAAACCACCTGCGGTCCAGTCGCTCCCCCAACCGGCACACTCACCCGCAGCGCGGCGGCACCGTTGGTCTGGGGCCGGACAACCAGCGGAAAAGGCCCCCGCACCAACTCGCGGTACTTCCCTTCGATGGGATCAAAATAGGCGAACGCCAGCGCGGGAATCTCGCGGGCGGTCTCGTCGCGCGGAATCACGATCTGCTCGAATACGCGCTCCCTCTCGTCCCGACCCGGCCGCGACACCAGACGCGGTTCATACACCCGGAATTCCGGCCCTAGCCGCACCGTCGGCGCGCGGACGGTGTCGAGGTTCGCGTCACCCCGGATCGTCATCGTGATCGTCACCGGTTCGCCCGCGTTCACCTCCATCGGACGCACCTCCACATCCCACGTGCACGCCCCGACCGCACCACTGAACGACTCCGGCCGACCTTCCAGCGGCAGCGGCCGGACCGTCAGCGTCACCGGCGCGGCCGGCAACACCACAGGGCGGCGCTCCACGCGCTCAAAGGGCGTGCCCACGAAGAAATCCTCAAACGGGCCGAACAGCGGATCACTGGACCGGCGGCCACGCCGCACGATCGCCTGCGCACTCAGCACCGGTTGCAGAGGCAACTCTCCAGAGTTCAGCGCGCGTGCCTCCGCTCGGAACGTCCGCACATCGAACACCTCCCCCTCCACGATTTCGCGGCGCAACGGCAGTTCCGCAAACGGCCCGATCTTCAGACCGGCGGTCGGCATGTTCTGCAGCTCCACCTGCCGGTCCAGTTCGACGCCGTGGCTGAGCAGGTCAATCTCAATCGTAAACGGCTCGTGCACATACACCGACGATTTGTTCAGTCGGAGGCGTGCCATCGCGCGAGCCTCCACTCCCGCACCGGCGCCAGCGGCCGCCGGCGCCACACTCAGCCGCACCGCCGGAAGCTCCCAGACGCGCCCCCCCGCCGCCACTCGCAACGGCCCGATCGTGTGCTCGCCGGCTTTTAGCGCGGTCAACGCAAACTTGTGAACGACCCACCGATCCGCCGCCCCGCCGCTCATCTGCAACCGGTGCTCCACGCCTGCAGGCTCGACTCGAAAGGCGTCCGTCGAGGGCGGCGAGGGGGCGTCCGCACCATCCAGATTGCGCAGCATGATCGTCGCCAACGCGGTCTCTCCGACCGCCAGCACGCGCGGCTGAACGTCGAAGAGCACGGCCGGCTCGCCCGCGACCACCGGCTCGCGGAGCGCGAGCATCAGCGCGGCGGCCGCCACACAACTACCCAGCCCAATCTTGATCCGCCCCCGGAACATCGCCACCGTGAGTTGGACCACGATGCGGCGGCTGCGTTCGAGACGCAAGCGCCGCGCCTCCCTCGTGCCGCAGCCTCCCCCGACTCCCTCAAAACAGCAACGCCGCCCCTTCGCGAGGGCGGCGTCGCGTCCGGCGCACAGCGGAGTGAGAGCTTAACGCCGCCGCCGGCGTAGTGCTTTGACCAACGTCGCGCCCAGCGCCAGCATCGCGACAGACCCGGGCTCCGGCACCACCGCCAGCTGGAAGTCGTCCACCGCCAGCCCCGGCGAGGAGGTCCCCGTCTTGTACCAGCGCAGCATCAGATACTGGCCACTGCCCAGCGAGCCGGACGACGCCAGCGGCACACTCGAGAAGGACACCTGGTTCGCCGGGCTGTTACCGTCAATCGCACCTGCCGAGCCCACTTGCGGCCCCGTGAAGTTGAGCGCCGTCTGAGGAGTCCACGTCCCGCTCAAGGTGTTCGCGATCGGAGACGAGGAGATCTGGTAGCTGAAGGTCAACGTCTGCGCGGCGGTTTGCCGTCGCCACTGCTCGCCCACATAGCTGATCAGAATGTTCGCGAGCGAAATCGGGCTGCCCGACCCGTTGACAAACTGCACACCGATACTGATGTCGGTTCCCGAGGAGGAGAGTGCGCCGATCGCGCGTTCGCTGCTGCCCGACGCCCCGTAGCTGTGACCTGCACCCGTCGTGTCCGTTCCCGGATCGGCGATGTAGCCGTAGCTATCGGGGTTCCGGGCCGCGTTGTTTGAATCCCACCACCAGCCGGGAATGGTCGAGTTATCCGTCCAGGAGTTCCCGCTTCCGCTGCTGGCGAGCGTGTTGAAATTCTGGGAGTATGAGAACGACGTCGCGTTGTTGATGTTGATGATCTGCGCGCGCGCCGCCCACGCGAGCGCAACCAGCCCCAATACGACCTTCCGGCTCATACCTCTCTCCTCAAAACTGCAGCGCCCCGCAGAGCGCCCCAGCTTCTGGCCCATACGATCGCAAATCGATCCCGCTCGCGCAAGAGGGCAATTGCAAGAAATTTGCTAAATTTTTCCCGCACTCCGAGCAACCCGGAAAGAGCGCCCGCCCGCCGCTTACCAGTCTTTCTCCACTGGTACTGGAGGAGCGCGAGAACGTGTCTTCCAGCGAATCGCCGCCTCCTCCGCCTTGATCTGATCCAGCAGCATCTCGGCCTCTTCCGGCGTCATCCGGCCTCGGCGCCGTTGCGCCGGCATCGTCTGCGGCCCACTCTCGCCGCTCGCCTCCGCCGGTTGCGGTGCGGCGTCGGCCGGCTGGCTGGCGTCCTCAGAGCGGGGCTGCGGCGTGGACTGGGGAGGCATCTCGTTGCCGGATTCGGCCGGCTGAGCGGACTCTTGCGGTGCGCCGGCCGGCGAGCTGCTGGGCTCGGGCTGCGTCGGCGACGGCGCGTTCGTGATTTGCCGTGTAATCTCAGCCAGCAATTCGCGCGCGAGCTCGTAGTTGACCCGTGCGTCGTGGTCAGAGGGGCGCAGCAGCAACACGTCCCGAAAATCGGTGAGTGCCATCGCCGCGTTCGTCTGCGCCTCCGGCAAACGACCGCCCTCTCGGGCCGCGGATGCCCGCTGCGCGCGCATCCAGCCACGGTTATAGAGTGCATCGGCCAACAGCGAACGGTCGGCGGTCCGCATCGCGTGCTCCAGCGCGGTCTCCGCCGCGGCGCTCTCGCCCGCACGCAACCGGGCGAGCGACTCGTTAAGACGGGCGGCGGCCGCATCGAGCCGCTCGGCCGGCGCCGCCTTCGCGGCAGCATCGAACGCGGCGGCGGCCTCGTGCCAACGATTGGCGCGGAAGTGACGGAGACCTTCCTCCATGCGCTCCCGGGCCCCACCCCCCGCCGCCGGCGCCCCGACCGTGGAGAGCAGGAGCAACGCGGCCGCACCCCCCGCCCGCACCGCCGGCGGTGTGCCGCGGAGCACCACTTCCAGGATCAGCATCAAGGCTGCCGCGGCGAGGAAGAGCGAAAACCGCTCCTCACCGGTGCGCAGTAGCCGGGCTTCCTGCTCCGCGCGCTGAAGCCGGCTCACATGCTCCTCGTAGAGCCGGTCCAGACCGAAGTCGCCCGGCGCCGCACGCACATACGCGCCGCCGCTGCCCGCGGCGAGTTTTGTGAGCACGTCTTCGCGGAGCCCTGCCTTCACCACACGGCCGGCGCGATCTTTCAGAAAACCTCCATCCGGCAGCGGGATCAGCTCGCCCTCCGGAGACCCAACGCCGACCGCATACACCCGCACTCCCCGGGCGCGCAGCTCGTCGAGCGTCTCCAGCGGATCATCCTCGTGGCTCTCCCCGTCGGTGACCAGCATCAGCACCCGGTCCCCGCCGGCCTCCGCATCGAACGCAGCCAGCGCGGTGCGGATTGCCGCGCCGACCGCGGTGCCGCCGCGAGGGATGGTGTCGGTGGACACATCGTCGAGCAGGATCAAAAACGCGCCATAGTCAGAAGTCAGCGGGCACTGCACAAACGCGTTGCCCGCAAACGCAACCAGGCCGATTCGGTCGCCGCGAAGCCGCGCCACCAAATCCCGCACACCCCACTTCGCCTGTTGCAGGCGGGACGGTTTCAGATCCGTCGCCAGCATGCTTTTCGAAACATCCAACGCAACGACAATCTGCAACCCCCGCCGCCGAGCAACCTCTTCGCGCTCCCCCCACTGCGGCCGCGCCAGTGCAACGCCGATCAGCGCCAGCGCCGAAAACCGAAGCGCCAGCCGCCGGCAGACGCGGCGGCGATCATGACGCGGGACCACAGCGGGCCATAGAGCGGGCTCGATCAGCTCGGCGAGCGCCCGCTCGCGGCGGCGCAGCATCCACCATGCCACCCGCGCCAGCAGTACGCAGACGGGCAGTAGCCACAACAGCCCCGGCCGCCCCCATGCGATCACGGCGGCAGCCTCCCAAACCGCGAAAGCCCTAGCACCGTCTCCAGCAGCAACAGCAGCGCCGACGCGACCGCCCAACCGCTGAAGCGCTCCTCATATCGAAGATAGCGACGACTCTCGATCGGCGTCTTCTCCATCCGGTCGATTTGCCGATACACCTCCTCCAGCGAGGCGAGATCCGTGGCCCGAAAATACTGCCCCCCCGTCTCCGCGGCGATGCGCTGCAGCAGCGCCTCGTCAATCTCCACCGCCTGGGGCACGTACTGTACGCCAAACGGCGTCTGCACCGGCACTGGGGCAGTGCCGCGCGTGCCGGCGCCGACTGTGTACACCTTCACCCCAAGCGCCGCGGCCGCCAGCGCGGCGTCGTCCGGCGATATCGAGCCGGCGTTGTTCATGCCGTCGGTCAGCAGCACCACAACGCGACTCTTCGCGCGGCTTTCCCGAAGCCGGTTCACCGCGGCGGCCAGCGCCGAGCCGATCGCGGTACCGTCGCCGACCATCCCGACGCGCAGTTCCGCAATCCGCTGTCGCAACCAGGCGTGGTCCACCGTCAGCGGTGCGGCGGTGTACGGCCAGCCCGCAAAGACAACCAGGCCGAGGCGGTCGTTCGCCCGCGCCCGCACAAACTCGTCCATCACCCGCTTGGCGGCGTCGAGCCGGTTCATTCGCCGTTGGCGCGTGGAGAAGTCCTCGGCCGCCATCGAGGGCGACACGTCCGCAACCAGCACGATGTCCACCGCATCGGTGCGCACGACGCTGTCTTCGAGTCCCCGCTGCGGCCGCGCAAGCGCAACAATCAAACACCCGAGACCCGCACCGTGCAGCAGCGGAAGCAGCGCTGCCACCCGCGTCGCCGGCGTCGCCGGCAGCCGCGCGAGCGCCGCCCCGTCCGAAAACCATACCCGCCCACGCGCGGCCGGTCGCGCGCAGAACCACACCGCGGCCGGTACCAGCGTCAACGCCAGCAGCCACCATGGATCGTGAAACGTCACCGCGGCTGCTCCTGCGCCGCCCCCGCGGCCGGCGCCGTCTCCTCGACAAACTGCCGCGCCGTCTCGAAGGCGGAGAGCATCTCGTCTGCCCCTGGCCGCTCCCGAGCGAATTTCACCAAGTCACAGGCGGTCAAAAAGTTCTTCAGGCAGGCCTGATGTGTCGCGGCCAACGCGCCAGACTCCGCCGCCTCGCGGAGAAACTCCTCCGTGGTGCGTTCGGGCGCATGCAACCCGAACCGCGCCTCCAGATATGCGCGCACGATGCGGGAGAGCTCCACGTACACATATTCCGTCTGCCCAGCCTCCATCGCACCAGATGCACGCAGTCGCTCCAGCGCGGCCAGCGCCACACGATCGGGCGGCGGAGGCGGCGGCGGGGGCGGTGGGGGCCGTCGAAGAAGCCGTGCGGTTCCCCAGCCGAGCGCAGCAGCGAGGGCGGCGATCAAACCGAACACCCACAGCCACCGCGGAAATCTGCCCGGCCAGACGGCCGGCCCCTTCAGCGGCCCCCAGTCGCTCTGACGGGCGTCCCGGACTGGCACCACGTCAATCGCGGCGGGACACACCGGGAACTCGACCCGGCCTTCAGCCGCCACAACGACGGGAAAACCGGTCCACAGCGCGTGACGCCCAAACTCAAACGAGGTCACGCGCCACCGCCACTCGTGAACCGCCCGTTCTCCCCGCCGCCGGCCCGGACGCACCTGCCGTTCCAGCACGATCACCTGATTGCTCGCACCCGCCGGTTCGACCACCGCCGGCGTTCCTCCCACGGGGTGGTCCACCCACAGCCGCACCCGGGCCGGTTCTCCCACACCGAACTGATTGGTCGGCCATTCGACCTCAACGCGCACCGGCCCGTTCGTCTCCCTCCATCGTGCCGGCCTCGGCGTGGGGTCAGCGCATCCCGCCATCAACAGCAGCACGAAGGCGGCTGGACGACTGCGGCAAGCCGCAACCATCGCGGAAAAACCAACCATCGTCAGAGACGCTGCCGGCGCTCACGCTCGCGGAAGAAACGCACCAACGCCCGGTCGTAGGGTTCCCCCGTGGTGACTTCAATCGCGTCGGCGCCGACCGCACGCAGCCGGTCCAGCCACGCCCGCCGGTGTGCGGTCGCGGCCTCGGTGAGCTGCCGGCGCACACGGGCGTTGGAGGTGTCCACCAGTCGGCAAAGCCCGGACTCCACATCCCACCACTCCACCACGCCGGCGCGCGGCCAGGCCAGCTCACGCCGGTCTTGGACGATCACCGCGATCAGGTCGTGTCGACGCGCGGCGACCGCCAGCGCACGCCGCCGCGGCTCGGGAAAGAGGAAATCGCTCAACAGAAACACCACCGCCCGCCGGTGCAGGGCGTGGTTCAGGAACTCCACGGCCGGCCCCACGTCCGTACCCCGCTGTTCCGGCTCGGCCGCCAGCACCTCCCGAATCACACGAAGACCGTGGGCTACGCCCTTGCGCGGCGGCACAAACCGCTCGACCTGGTTGGAAAAGAGCAGCACCCCCACGCGGTCGTTGTTGCGGATCGCGGAAAACGCGAGCACCGCCGCGATCTCCGCAATCAGGTCGCTCTTCAGCTGCGCGCGGCTGCCGAACCGGTTCGACGCGCTGACATCTGCGACCAGCACCACCGTCAGCTCCCGTTCCTCGACGTACTTCTTCACGAACGGCTGGCCCATGCGGGCGGTCACGTTCCAGTCGATCGTGCGCACATCATCGCCGATGGTGTACTCGCGGACCTCGTCGAACTCGATGCCGCGGCCTTTGAAAACGCTGTGGTAGCTGCCCGCAAAGACCTCGTTCACCAACCGGCGCGACCGCAGCTCGATGCGCCGGACCTTGCGCAGCAGCTCCTGCGGGATCATCGCACCGCGCGGGCCGCGCGCGCGGCACGCCGCGGCACGCTCCGGCGGGCGGTCGCGCGGCCGGACGGCGCCGACGCCGTCACCGCGCCGCGGCGCGCGGCCGGACGGCGCTGCGCCAGCGCGTCCGCGAAAGCCCGACCGTGCGCAAGAATCTGCAGCACTCTCGGGGGATGCAGCATCTGAGTTCTCCAGAGGAGCTCGATCAGATGCAGACAGCGGTCCGCGGCCTGCTCCAGCTGCTGCCAGAGACGGGGATCACGACACGGCAGCCCGCCGATGCTGTTCCACGTCTCGACGAAACGCCGGTGCGCGGCCTCCAGCTCCACGCTCAGCGCCTGGCCCGCCAGATCGTCGCGGGGCAACACCTCCACCAGATCGCGAATGCGGGCGATGAAACGGTCGGCCGCTTTCGGCAAATCGGAGATCTCGTACACGTCGTCCTCCTTCGTCGCACCGGCGCCGCTACGGCACCGGCAGTTCGCTGAGGACCCGGTTGATCAACGCATCGGGCGTGATCTCCTCGGCCTCAGCCTCATACGTCGGCAGTATGCGGTGGCGCAGCACGTCGGGCGCCACACTCTTCACATCCTGCGGTGTCACATACCCGCGCCCCTCGAGGAACGCGCGCGCTCGCGCGGCGAGCGTGAGATAGATCGTCGCGCGCGGCGAGGCGCCGTACCGGATGAACGGTGCAAGGTCGAGCTTGAACGCGGCAGGGTCGCGCGTCGCGGTGACAATATCGAGCACATACTCGCGGATCTTCTCGTCCACGTAGATTTCGTCCACCACCGCCCGGGCAGCCAGAATCGCCGCCGGGTCAACGACCGGCCGCACGTCGCGAACCTTCCGTGTACGCGCTTCCGCCTCAACGATGCGCCGCTCCTCCTCGCGGGTGGGATACCCCACCCGCACCTTCAACATGAAACGGTCCACCTGCGCTTCGGGCAGCGGATACGTTCCTTCCTGCTCGATTGGATTCTGTGTCGCGAGCACCAGAAAAGGCTCTGGCAGCGGATGTGCCTGACCCGCAATCGTCACCTGCCGTTCCTGCATTGCCTCGAGCAGCGCGCTCTGCACCTTTGCGGGCGCACGGTTGATCTCGTCCGCGAGCACAATGTTCGCAAAGATCGGACCGAGCCGAACGCTAAATGTGCCGTCTCGAGGGTTGTAAATCTGCGTACCGATCAGATCCGCGGGCAGCAGGTCCGGTGTGAACTGAATCCGCTGAAATTTCGTGTTGAGCGCCGCCGCCAGTGTCCGGACAGCCAGCGTTTTCGCCAGCCCCGGTACGCCCTCCACCAAAATGTGGCCATCGGCCAACAGCGCAATCAACATTCGGTCCACCAAATGCTGTTGGCCGATGATGACTTTCGCGATTTCCGCGCGCAGCCGCTCCACAAGCCCCGACTGCGCCCTAACCTGTTCGTTAATCCAACTGATTCCGCCGCTCATCCAAAAGGCACCGGATACACCCTTTGTCAGAAGGAGTGCACCGCCCATTTGACGTGTTCAAACCCCATAACGTTCGATTTAGTTTGCCAAAAAACCGGGAGTTTGACAATCCAATTTTTCCAAACCGTTATTCATCAATAGATTGTCAATGACGGCCTCTGCGCGACGAGCCGCACCACCCCGCCGATGTCAGATCCGTCTACGCCGGCTCCGCCTCAGCGGCGACGCAGCGGTGGCACTCGCCGGTCGCGGGGCGGCGCGCCGGGCAGGCGCAGCAGTGGCGTGGGTGCCCGAGCGGGCGCCGAGGTGACGCTCACGGTGCGGCTTTGCGCTAGCAACCGGTCCAGCGCCTCTCGCTCGATCACCGCAAAGCGCGTGGCCGGTGCTCCGGGGTAATGTTGGGCGAGCGCGCTCAACCCGTCGCGAACCGCACGGAACGCGTCCAGCGATACGGCAGCCCACTCCGCCGCCAACCACCGTTCAAGTTCGTCCTCCGCACGCCAGCGGTCGCGGACCCAGGGATTGCGCTCCAGCGCCCGAGCCACCTGCCGCAGTTCGACCTCCGCCGCAACGCCGCAGAGCCCGAAGCGGGGATCTTCGCGGATCGCCTCAACAAGCTGCGCACTGCGCTGCGGATCAGCTTCTGCGGCGAGCGCACGACGCGCGTCCGCCCACCACGCCGCAACCTCTGGATGCACTCCCTCCCCGCCATGCTGGCGGTAGAGGAACTCCGCCGCCAGCCACGCGTTGAGCCGTGGCGCCGAATCCGGCACCTCGTGGCCCTCGCCGAGATACATCTCGAAGGTGACGCTGGCCCCCAGCAACCGGTAGTACGCGGCCGCACGCCGGGCCGCCGCAAGGTTGGGATCGTGCTCGCCGGCTCCAAGGTAGACACGCTGACCCTTGAACGCGCCGGCCGGCGGCGACGGATCGCCCGAACGCCGCCCGGCAAGGAGCACGATGAGCCCAGCGTGGTCCGCCGGACGGCGGTCGTGCAACGCGGCGGCGGTCCAGCCACCCATGCTCACGCCGCCCAGGTAGAGCGCGGCGGGAGCCAACGGTGCGAGCGCGGCGACCCGGCGCCGCACCTCGGCCAGCAGCGCGCGCTCCGCCGCAAGCCACGCTTCGTGTTCCGCCCGACTGCGAGCCACCGCCTCCGGCTGCGCGTAAGCCATCCCTATGAGCAGGGCGTTCGATGCGGCCGGCTGCGCGAGCAGTGGCGCCACCGTCGGCCGGCCGTTCATGCCGTGATAGAAAAACACCGCCGGCCACCCCGGAGTGGGCGGGCGACCGTCCGGCACGTACACGACGACCGGATCCCGCGCGCCCGGCACCGCCAGCTCCCGCACCCTCTCGCCGGCCGCCACCCTCGCAGCTGCAAAGGCGGCCGCCACTAGCGCGACAAACGCCACCGCGTTCACCGGCGAGTCTCCACCAGGCGATGTATCGCAGGTTCGGCGCAGGAACAAGCCGCCCGCCCACCCTCGCAATCGGCTCCCACACCTGCCGCACACCGGCGGGGACCGGCTCAGTCGAACAGCACCAGCGCGCGGCGCCAATCGCCCTCCCTCGCCCGCGCAAGCGCCGCCTCCCGCAGCCGATCCCGCCACGCGAGATCGTCGAGCAGGCACTTCATCGCCTCGCTCCAAGCATCGGGGTCGTCGCGTTCCACGATGATGCCGGACCCATGCGACCGGACGATCTCCGGCGGCCCGCCCCGGCCCGCAACGATCGCGGGCAGCCCCGATGCGTGAGCCTCAATCACCGCGTTGCCGAAGGTGTCCGTGAGACTCGGAAACACGAACACGTCCGCGCTCGCGTATGCGCACGCCAGCTCCTCCCCATACAGCGCGCCGGTCCACACGATGCCCGGTTCGTTCGCGTACCGGCGCCGCATCGGCTCCAGTTCCGGCCCATCGCCCACCAGCACTAGCGCGACGTCCCGCCGTGAGCGCGCAAGACGCCGATACGCCTCAACGAGCAGCTCGAGATTCTTTTCACGTGCGATGCGCCCGACGTACAGGAACTTCGTACCGCCGTTGACGCCGTACCTCTTCCACAGGTCAGGATTGCGTCGGCTCGGACTGAACTGGTCCAAGTCAATGCCGCGGGGCATCAGCGTCAGACGCTGCGGGTCCAGCCCCATCGCCACCAACTGCTCGAGGGTCGCCCGGCTGGGAACATAGACACGATCGAGGCCGCTATAGAACCAGCGCATATAGCGAACGGCCAGATCGCGCATCAACTCGTCGTCGGTCCACAACCGGATGTAGTCGGGAAAGTCGGTGTGGTAGATGCCGGTCTGCCGCAGCGCGAGCAGCCGCGCCGCCCACAGGCCGCAAAGGCCGACGGGGCCCGGTGTGGAAATCAGCACGTGGTCAACACGCTCGCGCTCCAGAAACTCAATCACATCCAGCACCGGCGGGATGCGGAGCGGCTGCTGAGGATATTCCGGCAGCGTGAACTCGCCCATCGGCTCAAACACCTTGAGCGGATAGTCCGCCGCGGGCACCTCGCGCTGGCAGGTAACCACGACAACCTCGCGGCCCTCGCGGTGCGCGAGCGCCGCCAGCGACCGAACGGTGCGCGCAACACCATTCAGATCGGTGAGCGTGTCGGTGAGCCAGGCAGTGTACCGGCTGCGACGACGATGCGCAGCCGCACCCGGGATTCGGTCGGCGAGCGACTGCAGAAACGCTTCATCCTTGTGTTGCGCGGCGACCGCGGTCAGGTACGGAGCGGCCGCCAGCGCGAGCGGGCCCAGTGAGGCCCCCGCCTCGATCGCGTCGAGGATGCGGCCGGCCCGCAACCGCTCGAAGAAGCGCTCCGCAAACACCAGTGCCAGCCGGTGCGCGACGCGGGTCGCGCGGCGGAACGCAATCGTTTCCGGGTCGCTGTCTTCGACCCCGGCGTCGGGCGGCGGGGTTTCCGCGAGCGCGAACAGCTCCTCCGCGAACTGACGCTCCGCCGGCGGCAGCCGACGGTGCCGAACGCGGCGGACCACTGCAGCGACCGCCCGACGCAGCCGGTTGGGACCCGGTGCGGGTCGCTCCACGCCGCCGACGCGAGCGAGGACGGCACCGAGCAGGCTGCGCTCCCCGGCGAGCGCGGGAAATTTCGCGCGCAGAAACTCCGCGGCAATATGCAGCACGCTGTGCGTGAGCCGCAGACTGCTGCCGGCACGGCCGCCCGGCTCATGCCGACCCGCTCGCAGGTGGTCAAGAAACTCGGCAACGGTCACAGCGGGCGGCGTCGTCGTCCACGCTTCCGCAAGGTACAGACCGCTGTGATCGTCGCTACCGCCGGTGCAGCGTTTGCGTTCGGGCGCCAGCAGCGGGTTCGCGATGCGATGCCGCTCCGCAAACCTCGCCAGATCCTCGGTCGTCAGCGCGGCGAGGATCGCCTGAAACACCACGCCGGCGCGAGGATCCCGGGACCCGTTCACACCCTCGAACGTATCGAACAGCACCAGCAGCCGCTCCACATGGTCCGCGGTGAGCCGACCATCCACGCGGAACAGTGGGTGCGCGACCGCGTGGGGTAGCCGTTCCCTCCGCAGCCAGGCGCACAGCTCGTAAACGCTGGGCCGAAGTGACTGCACCGTCGCAAACTGCGCTTCGGAGAGGCCCCAGATCAGCACGTGCAGTTTCGCGCCGTCCTCGGGAAAGTAGCTGGTCGCCTCCACCGAAAGAAACACCCCCGGCCGGTCCGCGATCTCGAGGACGCCGTCGAGAGTGTTGTGATCGGTCAACGTGACGAAATCCATCCCGCGCTCGCGGCAGCGGCGGTACGCCTCTGCCGGCGCCAGGAAGCTCTCCGGGGCACCGATGCGCCGCAGAAACCATTCGCTCGGCCGGTCGGACGCCCGGCTGTGTAAATGCAGGTCAGCGCGCTCGGAGTTGTGCGGTGTCATCGCGGTCACCTTCAGCGAGGGGACGCATCCGCGCCCCAATCCCATCGTCGCCGCGGCCGGTTAACTTCGGATTGCGATTCGGCGAGCAAACCGTACGTTTCGCGTCGCGTCGTTCGTTCCCAGCCGAGCCGCCCCCCGAGCGGGCAAGTGGGCCGCGACTCCGCTCAGCGTCAACGGATGCACTCCGCAGGCCTCTCGACATTGGGAACATGCGGACGGCCGGCGGCAGCCGCATTTCATCGGAGACAACGGCGGCGGGATGCGGAGGCTCCAGCTGGACCGCTGCGCCATGTTCGTCTGCGGCACAGGATTACACACCGGGCTGCTGCTCCACCCGGCGTTCGTTCGATCGTCAGGCCGCCCGCCGCCGCTTGAACTCAGGCCCGGCCCTGCTGATTGCCGTGGAGAACCTCGTCCGCCGTGCGGACGCCGGCCGAATCGGGCAGAGGGACTGAATCAGCACGCACGGAAATGTGATCCACCGGCAAAAGGGCCACCCCGATAAGTCCCCGCGGAAACGCCTCGCCAAGGTCTGCGCTCTCCGGCTGCTTCCTGTACCGCACGCCATCCTTCGGATGACCCGCACACAGCCGCGGAATGCCGGTCCGCGCCCCCCCGCAGCCGCAGGCGCAGCTCTCACGTCATGCGGGATTCGCAGGGTCCGCTGGCGGCGGAGCGGACGGGGGTGGCAAATCATCCACCAGGGCGGGCGGCTCGACCGGGCGACGGTCCTCGCCCGGTGCGGAGTGCCGATGGCGGTGGTGCCGACGGCGCTTATTGCCGCTGTGCGGTCGGAACTCGTTGCCAAACCGCGACGGAGCGCCATATCCCCCCCCGGGATAGGCGTTTCCGTAGTTGCCAGTGTAGGCGCCGTAGCCGGTGGCCCGGTTATAGATCGAATTTCCGCGCCCTCCTCCATTCCCCCTCGCTTGTAGCTCATTCGCGATGTCGCGCAACAGGCGGGCCAGTTCGTGGAGCGGCATCTGCCGCAGGTCCATTCTCATCGCGCTCTCCATTTCTGCCCCGGCCCTACGGCCCTCGCCAAAGGGCGGCCAGGGTGTCGCCGATCCCTCCGCCGCACGGCACGTCGGCAGCCGCACGGCCTTTCACAGTTCGCGCAGACGGATGCCCGGCGCCCGGCCGGACATCGCCGCCCCGCTACACTGCGGTGAAGCAAAGCGTTGCGTTGTGTCCGCCAAATCCGAGCGAGTTTTTCAAACACGCCCGCACCCGCATCGGACGCGCCTCGTTGGGCACGTAATCGAGATCACAAGCGGGGTCGGGCGTCGTGTAATTGATCGTTGGCGGCACGACGCCCCGATGTATCGCCAGCGCGCACACGATCGATTCCACGCCGCCCGCGGCGCCCAGCAAGTGGCCGATCATGGACTTGGTTGAGCTGATTGCGACTCGGCGCGCGGCGCTCTCGCCGAGCGCCGCTTTGATCGCCATGGTTTCGCAACGGTCGTTCAGCTCGGTGCTGGTGCCGTGCGCATTGATGTAGTCCACCATGTCCGCGCCGATGCCGGCGTCGGCCAGCGCCAGCCGCATGGCCCGCGCGGCGCCTTCGCCCTGCTCGTCGGGAGCCGTGATGTGAAACGCATCGCAGGTGGCGCCGTAGCCGGCCAGTTCGCAGTAGATGCGCGCCCCCCGCCGCCGTGCGTGCTCATACTCCTCGACCACCAGCGCGCCGGCGCCCTCGCCAATCACAAATCCGTCCCGATCGCGGTCAAACGGACGGCTTGCCCGCGGCGGGTCGTCGTTGCGGGTACTCAGCGCCCGCATCGCGCAAAACCCCCCCACCCCCAACTCCATGACTGCCGCCTCGCTGCCGCCGGCAATGATCACGTCCGCCCGACCATCCCGGATCATCCTCATCGCCTCGCCGAGCGAATGGGTGCCGGTTGCGCAAGCGGAAACAATCGCGAAATTCGGCCCCCGCAACCCAAATTCGATCGCGATCAGCCCCGGCAAGATGTTCGTGATCATCTGCGGGATCATGAACGGCGAAAACCGGGATGGCCCCCGGTCGTAGAACACCTTCGTCTGCTGGAAGAGGATGTACAGCCCGCCGATGCCGCTGCTCATCAGCGCACCGGCACGGGTCAGGTCCTCGCGGCTCCAGTCAAGACCCGCATCCTCGACGGCGAGCTTCGCGGCCGCCATGCCATAGTGGCAGAACGGGTCCATGCGCCGCTGATCCTTCTTCGGGATGAAGCGGTCAATGTCGAACCCACGGACCTCACCG
Source organism: Kiritimatiellia bacterium (assembly GCA_026417735.1). Lineage (NCBI taxonomy): Bacteria > Pseudomonadati > Kiritimatiellota > Kiritimatiellia > Kiritimatiellia bacterium. Next base: position 145,999 of record JAOACR010000007.1, on the reverse strand, counting down.
GCGATGCGGGAGTCAAACGCGGAAGCGTCGAACTTGGTGATCGGGCCAATACCGGACTCGCCCCGGAGCATGCGCGACCACACACCCTCGATGTCGCACCCCAGGGGGGTGACCCATCCGAGGCCGGTGATCACAGCCCTGCGGCGGTCGGACACGTGCCCCTCGTCATCCGGTATGTGAAGATCGGCCGGCGGCGAAACTTGTTCAGTTGAACCCTTTCTCCTTCAAGTAGTTCAACACCGCGCCCACCGTGGTGAGCTTTTCGGCATCCTCATCCGGAATCTCAACTCCAAACGCTTCCTCGAACGCCATCACCAGCTCCACGGTGTCGAGGGAATCGGCACCCAGGTCTTCAATAAACGACGCCTCGGGCGTGACCTGTTCCTTGTTCACGCCGAGCTGTTCAGCGATCAGATCCCGGACCTTGTCTTCGAGTGACATGTTCGGTTCTCCTTCCTCGGCTCGTGGCGGGTCAGGCCATCACCATCCCCCCGCACACGGAAATCACCTGGCCCGTCACGTAGGCCGAATCGTCGCTGGCCAGAAACAGAACCACGCGCGCCACATCATCGGGCTCGCCGAACCGCGCCAGCGGTATCGCGCTCAACATTCGGGTTCTCAACTCCTCCGGGAGTTTATCAGTCATCGCGGTCCGAATAAAGCCCGGCGCGACCGCGTTCGCCCGCACGTTCCGAGAGGCAAGTTCGCGGGCGACCGTGCGAGTGAACGCGATGAGCCCCCCTTTCGACGCCGCATAGTTGGCTTGACCGGCGTTGCCGATGATGCCGATCACGGAAGCGATGTTCACGATCGAACCGGAACGCTGCTTCAACATCCAACGACTCGCCGCCTTGGTGAACAGGAACGCCCCCTTAAGGTTCACGTTGAGCACCGCGTCCCAGTCGGCCTCGGACATGCGCGCGAGAAACGTGTCGCGGGTAATCCCGGCGTTGTTGACCAGCACATCGAGCCGGCCCCATGCCTTCGCGACTGCGTTCACCCCCGCCTCGACCTGGTCGGCCCGACTGACGTCGCACGCAAAGACCTCGACGCGGCGACCGGCCTGCCGGATCCCGGCCGCCGTTTCCTCCAGCCAGCCGGTTTCCAGATCGCACACCGCGACGTCGGCGCCGGCTTCGGCCAGACGCAGCGCGATCGCCCGCCCGATTCCGCGGGCGGCCCCGGTCACCAGCGCTGTTTTTCCGCTCAGATCCGCCATCGGTGGTCACCTACCTGCGCGCCACCACGCCCCTCACGCCCTCGCGGAATCAACCGGCGCCGGCAAGCGTCCGGACCACCGCATCCAACGTTGGGGAGTCGCAGATGTTATGGATTTCCGCATCCCTGTCAATGCGTCGAATCAGGCCCGACAGCACGCGGCCGGGGCCGGCCTCAATGAACCGGGAAACACCCATCGCGCGCATCGTTTGAACACAGTCCACCCACCGAACCGGCGAGGTGACTTGCTCCACCATTCGGGCACGGATCTCCTCGGGCGTTCCGTGCGGCTGCCCGGTCACATTGGACAACACCGGAAAGCGGGGTGACCGGATCGGCACACCAGCCAGCAGTTCCGCCAGCCGGCGGGCCGCGGGCGCCATCAGAGACGAATGAAATGCTCCGGCGACGTTCAGCGGAACGACCCGGCGGGCGCCACGCTCGGCCGCCAGACGCGCGGCGGCCTCGACGGCCTCCCGCCGGCCCGAGAGCACCGTCTGCTCCGGCGAGTTCAGGTTCGCGATCTCCGCCCCGCTCGCCGCCGCAATTTCTTGGAGCGTCTCCTCTGGCAGACCGATCACGCTCACCATGCCGCCGGGATTCGTCTCGCACGCCTCCTGCATGAAGCGGCCCCGCGCGGCCAGCACGCGAACGGTGTCTTCGAACGAGAGCGCACCGGCCAGCCACAGCGCCGTCCACTCTCCGGAGCTGAGGCCGGCCGCGGCCGCCCAGTTTGGCCGCGACACCTCCTCGGCGAGCGCCTCCGCACAGATCGCGCTGACCACGAAAATCGCCGGCTGCGCGCGGTCGGAGCGCGTCAGTTCCTCCACCGGTCCCTCCGCGCACAAGCGGCGCAAGTCCAACCCCAGCACCGCCGACGCCTCCTCAAACCGCGCCGCGGCCGCCGGGTACCGCGCCGCCAGGTCCGCTCCCATTCCAACGCATTGTGCCCCCTGCCCAGGGAACACCGCCGCCGTCGTCGGGGTGTTCATGTGCGGCTAGTCCACTCCATCACGGTCGCCCCCCACGTGAAGCCGGCGCCAAACGCAACCATCAGCACAAGGTCGCCATCGCGAATCCGCCCGTCGCGCACCGCCTCGTCCAGCGCCAGCCCGATCGACGCCGCGGAGGTGTTGCCGTACTTCTCCACATTCACGATGAATCGCTCGGCCCCGCAGTGCAGCTTCTCTCCGATCGCCGCAATGATCCGCAGGTTCGCCTGGTGGGGAATCACCCAGCGGATGTCCGCCATTGTCAGACCCGCCCGCTTCAGCGCCGCGAGCGCAGCATCGGCCATGTGCGTGACCGCGTGACGAAACACCTCCCGGCCACGCATGCGCAGATAATGCTCACGCGCCGCGACCGTCTCCGCGGTCGTCGGCCGCCGGGAGCCACCCGCCGGCACCATCAGCAGTTCCGACAGCGACCCGTCCGACCCCAGCACGGAGGAGAGGATGCCGCGGCGGCCGGGCGGGGCCGGCCGCAGCACCGCCGCGCCCGCGCCATCACCAAACAGAACGCAGGTGGAGCGGTCACTCCAGTCGAGCACTGCGCTCATCTTTTCTGCGCCAATCACCAGCGCGGTCTCCACCGCCCCGGCGGCGATGTGCCATCGCGCGGTCTCCATCGCGTACAGAAAACCGGAACAGGCGGCCTCCAATCCCATGCAGAACGCCCGCTCGGCCCCGAGCCGGCGCTGCACCAGACAGGCCGTGTTCGGAAACGGATAGTCCGGCGTGATCGTCGCGACCACGATCATGTCCACATCGGCCGGCACGACACCCGCCGCCTCCAGCGCACGCCGGCCCGCAACAGAAGCCAGATCGGAGGTGGCCTCGTGGTCTGCCGCAATCCGGCGTTCCCGCATGCCGGTTCGCGTCACGATCCATTCATGGGTGGTGTTCACGATCCGCTCGAGGTCGTGATTCGTCATCACCCGCGCAGGCACATAGGAACCCACGCCGGCAATCGCGACGGGGCGCAGCATCGCGCCCGCGCCCGGAGGCGATGCGGCCACGCCCTTCACGAACGCCCCCAACTCCCGATGCCGCGCTCGATCTTTTCCGGCACGCGACGGCGTACCGATTCGATCGCCACCCGGATTCCGTTCGCCGCCGCACGAGCGTTGGAAGCGCCATGCGCGATGATCACCACTCCGCGCACGCCAAGCAGCGGCGCGCCCCCGTAGGAGGAGGCGTCGGCCCGTTGGCGCAGCTCGGCGAGCCCGCGGCGGATCAACAGCGCCCCCAGACGCCGGGCCCAAGTTTGCAGGAGCGTCTCCTTCAGCGCATGGCCGAAAAAGTGCGCAACGCTCTCGCACGTTTTTAGCACCACGTTGCCGACAAAACCGTCGCACACCACCACATCCACCCGCCGCCCAAACAAATCGTGCCCCTCCACATTGCCCTCGAACCGCAACGGCGAATCCCGCAGTTTCGCGAAGGCCTCACGGGTGATCTCATTCCCTTTCGTTTCCTCCCCGCCGATGCTCAACAGCCCCACCCGCGGCTCCGCGATGCCGAGGATCTCCCGCGCGTAAACCGCTCCCATCACCGCGAACTGGACCAGCAGATCCGCCGAACAGTCCGGCGTCGCGCCCGCATCAATCAGCACCCAGGGCGTGTCGGCGGGCCCCGGCATCGAGGTGGCGATCGCCGGCCGCAGCACACCGGGCAGCGTCCTGAGTTTCAGCGTCGCACAGGCGACGACGGCACCCGTGTTGCCGGCCGAGAACATCGCATCCGCGACCCCGGATTTCACCAGCTCCATCGCGCGGTTGATGGACGAGTCGCGCTTTCGCCGTACCGCCGCGGCCGCCGGCTCCCCCATCTCGATCACTTCGCCGGCCGGCTCGATGCGCACGCGCGGCGGCAGCCGCCCCCCCGGCATCACCCCGAGGATTTCGGGCTCCCGCCCGACGAGAATCAACTCCTCCACATCCGCCGGCAAATCCGCTGCGGCCATCGCGGTGCCGGCGACGATCTCCCGGGGGGCATAGTCCCCCCCCATCGCATCAATCGCGATCCGCATAGCCGCCCGGCGGCATCACTCCGTGGTGACCGTCTCGACCTGCCGGTCCCGGTAGTATCCGCAGGTGGCGCAAACCCGGTGCGGCTGCGCCCACGCGCCACACTTTGGGCAGCGGCTCATCGGCGGCTTAGGATGCCGATGCGACCGAACCCGCATTTGCTTCCTGCTCTTCGACTTCCGTCTTTTCGGAACACCCATCAGCTCATCTCCTTACCGGTCGGCGGCGGCACGGCTTTCCACTTGTCCAACGCCGACCAGCGCGACTGGTTGGGTGACCCGCGCGGTTCACATCCGCAGGGACCGCTGTTCAGATCCCGACCACAACGCGGGCACAAACCGGCGCAGGCCGGCGCGCACAGCGGATGCGGATCCAACCGAAGCAGCAGCGCTTCCCGCAACTCGGGAGTCACGTCCACATCCCGCTGCCCTTCGCGCGTCTCGTACTCGTAGAGAAAACACGATTCGCGCAAAAAAGTCGAGAACGACCGAGCACACCGTCGGCAGCGCGCCTGAAGACGAATCTCCACGGCGCCGCTTACGACCAGCCGCCGCCCCACCTTGCGCGCAATCAGCCGATACCGGATCGGCTCCGACACCGTGTAGAGGTCGTTCGCACTCAGCTCGAGCAGCGCACCGTCCTCTTCTCCCTCGAAGAGCGAGCCCTCCGCGGAGACTTTCGCAATTTCGATGATCACTGCGGCGAACCTCCGGTGCGAGAGGCCGGCAACCGAGACTGGAGTGCCAGCCACGCACAGTGGGGAACAAATCGGCGCACATCTCCCCCCAGCTCCGCAATCTGCCGAACGGTGCTCGAACTCACATAGCTGTACTCCTCCGTCGGCATCAGAAACAGCGTTTCAATGTCCGGCGCCAGCTTCCGGTTCGTCAGCGCCATCTGAAACTCAAACTCAAAGTCCGAAAACGCGCGCAATCCCCGCACCAGCACCCGCACGCCCCGCCGACGCGCGAACTCCACCAGCAGCCCGTCGAAGAGCTCCACCTCCACGTTCGGAAGTTCCCGGACCGCCTCTGCGGCAATCGCCGCACGCTGCTCCGGCGTGAAAAGTGTTCGTTTCGGCGGGTTCTTCGCAACCGCCAGAATCAGGCGGGGAAAAATCGCCGCCGCGCGCCCGATCAGGTCCAGATGTCCCAGCGTGATCGGATCAAAGGTGCCGGCGTAAATCGCGGATCGGTTCATGGGCTCCCGCGGCTCCTCGTCCGCCGCGCCTCCCGGCCGGTTCAACGCCGCCTCCGTCGCTGCGCCGCGCGCGTCCGCGCCAGCTTCCGCCCCCGCGGCCTCGCCGCGACAGATCGCCGGCGGCGCGTCTTCGGCCGTTTGGACGTCTTGGCCGGCGTCGCCGGCGCCTCGGCAACGGCCGGCTCGTCGTGGAAGAACGGAGAATCCGGCGGCGGATAGTTCGGATGCGGCACTTTTTCCTCCAGCAAGTCCCTCAGCTTCGCGAGCGCCGAGTTCTGAAGCTGGCGCACTCTCTCGCGCGTGATTCGAAACCGCCGGCCAACTTCTTCCAGGGTCTCGACCGGCGCGCCGCGAAGGCCAAACCGATATTTCAGAATTTCCCGCTCACGGTACGGAAGATAGCGCACCAACGCCTCGGCCTGCGCACGAAGCTGCTCATCCAGAAGCTCCTCCGCCGGTGTCCGCGCCCTTTCGTCGCCAATGATTTCTCCAAATGTGCTCCCGTTTTCGTCCCCAATGGGCGCATCCAGCGAAGTGGGCCGAATCGCCACCGTCTGCCAGTGCGTGATGGTCGCCTCGTCCAATCCCATTTCCGCGGCGATCTCCGCATCGGTCGGATCGCGACCAAGCTCCTCCGCGAGCTTGCGCTCCGCCTTTCGCATCCGCGAGATCTTGTCCACTAAGTGCGCGGGCAACCGGATCGTCTTGCTCTGGTTCGCCAGCGCCCGCTTGATCGCCTGCTTGATCCACCACGCCGCATACGTGCTCAACTTCCCGCCCTTGCGCGGGTCGAACCGTTCCACCGCTTTGACCAACCCGATGTTGCCCTCGGAAATGAGATCGAGCAGCGGCAGTCCGTACCGCGCGTAGTCCTGCGCGATCTTCACGACCAGCCGCAGGTTCGCGGCGATCATGCGCTGCCGTGCCTCCATATCGCCCTTGCGGATGCGGGCGGCCAGCTCAATCTCCTCCTCCGGCGTAAGCAGAGGCACCTCACCGATCTCCTGAAGATAGATCCGAATGGTCTTGTCGCCGTCGCTCATGCTGCGTTCCGCCGTCGGCTGTCCCAACCGAACCGGCTGCCTCAACGACGCGCATTCTTCCATACGCGCGCCGCGAACGAAAGCCGCCCCGCCCGCGCTTCCCCGCTCACCGTCGCTGCACCGCATCGAATCTGCACCGGCATCACGGGAACGTCCTCGTATGGCCCCACCAACCCCCTCGACTGTGCGGCCATGCGATCGGCGATCTCCATGCCACCCACCACTGGCGCGAACACGCCGTACCCGTAGCCCTCGACGGTGGAGGACCCATAGTTCAGCGCCAAATTGTCGGCCAGATTGGTGAACACCTGCGCGGCCGCGCTGTGCGGATCCGGCGTGCGCGCCACGCGACCGTTCCATGCCGGCTCGTTACCCCATGGGCCGCAACATTGCGGATTGGCGGACGGGTTCGCTTCCCGCGCATGCCAGTGTGCCCTCTCCCCCTGAATCACGAACCGGGAATCACACTGTGGAAGATCGTACCGTCGTAGTGGCCCGCCCGAGAATATGCGGCGAAGTTTCGTGCGGTGTTCCGCGTGCATTCACGAAGGAGCTCGATCTCAATTTCTCCCGGGCTGGTGCGGATCGCCGCGCCCGCCGGCAGCCTGGCCACCTCCGGCTCCGACGACGCTCGCCATGGCGGGCTCGATGTATCCATCGCCGCTTCCCCCGACGTTCGCCCACTGCCCTCCACCACTGCCGCGCTGATCCGCGCAATCGTGGCGATCCGCATCGATTTCATCGCCGCCTCCTCGCCTCCACAACGCCCAGCATGGCGGGGACACCCTGCCCCGACGAGACACAAAACGGTCGCACGCGCTTCAGCAGCAGCGAACACCCTGCCGCCGCTGCCCCTCTGTGCGGCAAACAGCTCAGCCCGGGGCGGGCGCGCCCGAACGCCGTCTCCAATCCTTGGAGCCCCTCCATCCGCTCGCATCCAACGATCGGAACTGGCGCTCGCGGCCGCACCACTCCGGTCAAACATCCCGCGACGCGCCCGTTCGGACGGCCGCTGAGCTCCGGCGCCGAGGGGCGGTCCGCTGAGGTTGTTCAGCCGCCGCTGCGACTGCGGTCGAGGCGGTCTGCGCTGCCCCGTCGCAGGTGCGCCGCCTCCGGTCTTGCACGCATCGTCCCCTCCTCTTTCTCACTGCCCGTCAGGTGAAAGCAGCTCGATCTCGGCAACCGCTGCGTAGGGCTCCAAGCCACGGCCACGCAAAAAGCGGAGGGTCAACCCCCGGGTGCGAACCGGCTCCGCGAAACGCAGCTCCAGCGGCGCCACGTTCGTCGGCGAACGCTCCACGAACACTCCCGGTCCGTTCTCGCCGTCCGCGGTCAGCTGGACCTGTGCGAAATGACCGCCACCACGCTCCTCCTGACGCGGCCAGATGCGCACACCGGCAATGACCGTGGGCTCCGCCCAACTGAGCCTCAGCACATGCGGATAGGGTTTTCGCGCCGGCTCCCACGGCGAGTGCCAGATGGTCGAAAGACGACCATCCAGCGCCCGCCACGCCTCAAATCCGCGTTGTTCGCCATCCGCGGAAATCCTCGCCCGCAAACGTTCCGCCAGCGACGGCGGACGCACGAGCCCGCGAATTTGTTCCAGCGGTACGTCGACCTTCGGCTGGAACGCACCAGACATCAGATAGTCAAAGAGGCTCCGCCGAAACTGCCGGGCCGCGGCGCGACGGTCCAGATCGTTGTCCAGGTCCATCGAACACACCGCGAGACGCCCCTCTTCGACCCGTGCTTCAAAGAGCAAACCAAGCCGATGGCTGCGGAACCATGTGTCAATCGGTTGAACGAGCGGGCGCAGCTGGGGCGGCAGGTCGTCCAACACCATTGCGGCCGCGCCACGCAGCAGCTCCCACCACTGCCAATCGCAGTGTTCCGCCGTTGGAAACGAGGCGAAGACGGGGTGGCGGGGGTCGCAAAGCAGACCCAGCGTGTGGGGCGGCTGCCCGCGCGTCCAGGCGGTATTCCAAAACACGCTAGAAAACCCCAGTTCGACATCGGTCCGCACCGCCTGCGGAGGAACCAGCCACAGGACCGGGCCGCCGCGGCGGAGCGCGGCGACTGCGGCGTCATCAAGTTCACGAACCAGCGTGAGCCCTTGGGGGGGCGGGGCGTCGGGCTTCGGCGGGAACACCCAGACATCCCAGGAGTTGCGCGCGAGTTCGTTTGTGGATGCGTCCCCGGCCCCAAGCCCGACTTCGAGCGTCCAGCGCGCCGGCGAGGGTCCCGCCGCGGTGTTCAAGCGGGCAACGCCGGCCGTCACCAGCCCCACCGGCGCAACCGCGAGACCGAACTGCCCCGAGGCCTTGACGGCTCCACCCGCCGGACCGAACCACCAACGCACCGCGAGATCGCGCAGCTCGCGGCCGGCGTACTGCGCCACCTCAATGGACACCTCCATTTCTTCTCCCGCTTCAAGAACCCGGCGCGGAAGGCGGGCGAGCGGTACCACCGGCCCGCAGAACCGGCGAAACTCCGCACTGGTCACATAGCCTTTCTCCTCCCAAAACGCGTCCAGCACGCCGACCAGCGCTGTCCCCTGGCCAGGGAAGTCCTGCAGAGACAGAAGCTGAAATCCGGACAGCCCCGGCGTGCGCAGCGCCGCCTCGATCTCCTCCTTGTAGCAGATCGTCTGCAGCCGGCCAGACGCGAGCAGAAACGGCCGCGCGAGGTCGGCCATGTGCCGGCGCGCGAGCAAATCGCGGAAGATTTCAAAGTTTTTCGGCTTCAGGGGACCCGAGTACTTCGGAATTTCATCAAAGTTCGGGAACGCGCACCACTGGCCGCTTTCATGCGCAATGACCGCCGAGGGCAACGAGGCGACAATCCGCCGGAAGTCACTGGTGGTCTCGGGCGGCCTCGAATTGAGACGGGAGTTCAGCCCCTCCCCCCACTGGTGGAGGCGCGGCCTCGGTGTGACATGCACGTGTTCGTTGGTCAGGATCGGCCAGCCGGCAGCGCCCACGTATAGCCGGCGCGAATCCCGCTGTTTCCACCGTTCGACCCAGTCGGCGAGCCACGCCGCGTGACGGCGACCGGCGGGCTCGTTGCCATGGCAGAGGATCAAAAACGAAGGGTGGTGGCCGTACCACCGAACGATGCGCTCCGCCTCCCGCTCCACCCATGCGTCCAGGGGGCCACCGTCTCCGATGGTCGCGCCGCTGTTGGGCCAGGTGCCGCACTCCACGTGCAAATACACACCGGCCTCGTCCGCGGCCTCGAACGCCGCCTCGGGAGGACACCAGGAATGGAACCGCACGTGGTTGAAGCCATACTCGCGAATCTTCGCCATGATTCGGCGCCAGTCCGCGGGCGCGGTCGGCGGATAACCCGTTTTCGGAAAAACGCAGCAGTCGAGCGTACCGCGCAGAAACCGCGGAATCCCGTTCACGAGGATCGCACGGTCGCGCACCTCGACGTCCCGAAGACCAAACAGCAACCGCCGCGACTGGCTCCCGCCCGACGGCGCCTCCCACGCCACCTCCAGTGCATGGCAGTTCGGCGAGATGTCGTCCCACAGCGGCGTGTGCTGAGGCAGTTGGAGCACGACGTGAACCAGTGCACCGGTCGAGGTGAGTTCCGGCTCCAGCCGCGCCCGCGGGCCGTCGGGGACCATCCGCACTTCCAACCGGCCCCGACGGCCCACCAGGTCCGGCCGCGCGGCCAGGCGGACTTCAACGACCACGCTCCGGTGCGCCGCGGATGGATGGACGCTCGCCCATTCAATCCAGGCGCGAGGAGTCGCGCGCAGATGAAGGTCGCCCACCACGCCGTTCCAGTTGCCCTGTGTGTGGTCAGAGACACTGTGTGAGTTGGAACCAACATTGATTGCGAGACGGTTATCCACCCGGATCGTCAGCCGATGGCGACCGGGCTGTGCGTCGCCCAGGTCGAACACATGCGGGGTGGAGAGCGAATCGCTATCGCCGACCCGTCGCCCATCCCACCAGACGGTGGTGAACCAGTGTGGACGCTCCAGCGCCAGCTCGAGTCGTCGGCCGGCCGTCTCTGGAGGGATCTCCACTTCCCGCTGGTACCAGGCAGCGCCCACGTAGCAGACTTCCGGCTGGAGCCAGAACGGTACGCGAATCCGGCCGGGCTGTCGGTCCGCTTCGAACTCGGGCGCGGTGAACCAGGATCGATCAACGATGGTGCCCGTCCATGGGGTATGCAAACCGATGGGATCGCCGATGCGCTGCTCCACCAACGAGCCGGGCAGCCGGACGGGCTGGGTCTCCTCAACATGCTCAAACCACCGCTGACGTTCGCCCACGTCGGTCGGATCAAGGCGCAGTCGCCACCCACCGGCCAACGGCAGTTCCCATGCTCCGACGAGGGTCGCTGCGGTGGTCATCGTCACCGCCAACTCATGGCGGTACGCAGTAACGAACTTTCCGACTATGTGAGTGTGCGAGCAGCTCATGAAGCACCCCGTCCAGCACCCTGAAGTATCCCAACAGATGATCCTTCCACCGGCGCAACTGACTCTGCCATCGGACGGCAACCGGCAGTCTGTGCGCTCACGACAATGTCACCTCCTCCACCCCTCGCATGATGAATGCGTCTGCGATCCGTACCGCAGTGCTTCGCCACTCCTCAGCCGCTGGTTGCGACACTGTTACGGGCGCGCGGCGCTGGCGGCGATCCGCAGTTCCAGCACGCGAAGGTAACGGCGCGCATGCTCGTCCTCCGGCATCCACCGCAGCGCCTCTCGCAATGCTTCGGCCGCCTCCTGCAGCCGGCCCATGCGCTCAAGCTGCGCGGCGAGCCGCACCCGGAAATATGGGCGGTTGGGGTAGTCCGCGACGAGGCGCTGAAACGCTTTCAGTGCTGCCGCGTCGTCGCCGCGCAAGCTGAGGACCTGTGCTTGCAGATGTGCAAAACCCGGCTCGCGAGGGTTCCGACGAAGCCCCTCCTCGCAGAGCGTTGCCGCCTGTTCCAGCAACTTCGCTCGGCGCGCTGCGTCGGGCTCCGTCCGCGCCATCTGAATCGCCACCTCGGCCCGGGTCAACAGCGGAGCGATCGCGCGCGGATCCCAAGCCTCGGCGCGTTCCGCCGCGCGACCGGCCGCGACCAGGTCTCCGCGCGCGAGAGCGCGCTCGGCCGCGACAGCCACCCAGAAATGGGCACCCAGCGCCCGCACCGCGACAACCAGCGCCAGCACCGCCACCGCACCGCCCACCAGTGAAACCGCGCGTGCAATCCAGGGCGGCGGCAGACGGTTGCGAAGCTCACCGCTCGCATGCGCGACCGAGGCGACCGCTCCGATCGCCACCAGCAACGTGAGGCTGTTCCCGAAAATGTGCAGGTTGAAGTCCACCAGCGACTGCGCCAGTGCAGCCGCGAGCATGCCCAGCGCACCGGCCGCCAACCGCGCGCTTCGTTCGTGCCGGCTGCGCAGCACCAAGCGCAACAGTCCAACGACCATCGCAACGCCCGCCATCACCGCCAGTCCCAATCCGACCACTCCGTACTCGGCGGCGACATGGAGATAGTCATTGTGCGCATGCACGGCGGCCCGGCCCGGATGGAGATTCACATAAAGACTGTCGACCAGATGAAAACTCCCTCCACCGTGTCCCAACGCGGGCGCATCACGGATCATTCGGAGTGTGCCCCGCCACATTTCCACGCGCAACTGGAGGTCCTCCGGCGAGCGCTCCAGGCGCCCGCGCAGATCGTCCGCCCGTGTCCAAACGACCACTCCCACCACCACCGCGAGGACCGGCAGCGCCAGCAGTGCGGCGAGCGCGGCCTTCACGCCCCGGCGAGTTGACACCAGCATGCCCGTCAGCAACGGCGCGCCGATCGCACACGCGACCCCGGAGCGCGACTGCGAAAGGATCAGAGGCCAAGGCACCAATACCGCCGCATACGCGGCGATGACTTTCAGCGTCCAGCCGACCTCCGGTGCGGTCAGCACACCCGTCGCCAGTGCCGCGGTCATCGCGAGCAAATTCGCAAAATGGTTCGGGCAGACGTAGGTGCCGCCCATGCGCATTCCGTAGGAGCTGTCGCGCTCGATCCACAACACTGCGCGCGAGCCCTGTGCGTGCTGTGCCCAGGCGTAGACCGCATTGAGGGCCGCGAATGTCAGCAACGCGCCGAGCACCCACTTCCACCGGCCGGACCGGCCCGCCAGATTGGCCACCACCACATAGGCCGCCCAGCCGGCGCCGATCATCACAACGCGCAGCATCGCCTCGTAGGGTGCCACCGCGTTCGGAATGCGCGCGACCGCGTAGGCGAGAAAGAGCAAACCCGTCAGCGTTGCGGGCGGTTCGGACCATGGCACCATTGCCCGGAACACCAACGGCCGCAGCGCCAGCAGCAGAAACGCGAGCCAGGCGGAGATGCTCAACGGCAGAATGGACCACAGCCGCACTGCCCCGAACAGAACCGGACCGAGCAGCGCAGGCAGCACCGCGAGCGTGAGGGCGATCAATTCGTACGTCGCCGCCGCTGCGGGACGCCGCCGGATCCAGTCAGCCGGCACCTGGGCGCTATCAGGCATCGCCGGAGGGCGTGGTCAATACCAGGTGCGTTTGACGACGATCGTGTCGCCCGCTTCGATTTCGATGTCCTTTTCCGGGTTCCGCTCGATTTCGCGGCCGTTCAGACGGTAGGTCTTATCGCCGCGGGTCAGCCGAATGTCGCTGATATCGGCGAAGTCCGTGAATCCGCCTGCGGCGGCGATCGCCTGGAGCAGCCGAACCGAGCCCATCAGCGGGAACCGCCCCGGATTGCGAACCTCTCCGCGCACGAAATAGCTCCGGGTCGGCACGAGCACGTTCACGGTGATGAATCGGTAAATTTTTCCGTCAATGTAGAGCTTCTGGATCTGGTCTTCGACCTCGCGAGCGGTGCGACCCGCCGCCCGCACCGCGCCGATGTACGGCAGCTTGATGTCGCCGTTTTCGTCCACGACCATCTCGAACTGTTCGGACTGTACGGTTCGCAAAATCACCACGACGCTGTCACCCGGCCGTAGTCGGTAGGCTGCGCCACCTGCAGAGGGGATCATCTCGGCGGTGGTCTCGCCCGGGCGCGTGACCGGTGCCGGCTCCCCCTCCGCCGGCGTACGGTTGGTGCTCGCCCCGCTCGGCACCGCGGCGGTTTCCGCAGGAAATGGCGACGAACCTTCCAGCCGCAACGGCGGCAGATCCCCGCGGCGCCCCAGTCCTCCGTGACACCCGGCCGCCCACAGGAGCGCGGCGAGCGCGATGCCCACACTTCGGCAACCTTGCGTTGTTTGCTTCATGCTTGCCGATGCTCCGTCGGACCCGCCGGCTCAGGCCGGTTTCCCCGCCTCGGCCTTCGCCGCTTCCTCGGCCGGCGGCGCATGCTGATAATAATAGTTCGAGTAGTAGGAGTGGTAGTAGTAGTAATAGTCGTCGCGCAGGATGTTGATGTTGTTCAGCACCACCCCGACAATGCGGCCGCCCACATTTTCGATCATTCGCTTCGCGCGCAGCGACATGATTCTCGGGTATTTCCGGTACTGCACCACCAGCAGTACACCGTCCACCTCGCTGGCGAGAATGGAGGCGTCGCTGACGCCGATCACCGGCGGCGCATCGAAGAACACGTAGTCATAGCGCGCGCGAAGGTTTTTGATCAGCTCACGCATCCGCTGCGTGTTCAGTACGCCGACCGAGGACCTGGGGAGCTTGCCGCTCGGAAGGAAATGAAGGTTCGGCACGTTCGGCACCGCCTTGATCGTTTCCTCGATGGGCACGTCGCGCATCAGCACGTTGGTGAGGCCGAACCGGTTCGGCATGTTCAGAATCGTGTGCTGCACCGGCCGTCGCAGATCGGAGTCCACAATCAGCACCTTGTCGCCCATCGTCGCACACACATAGGCCAGATTGAAGAGGGTGGTGGACTTCCCCTCGCCCACGCCACCGCTGACGATGGCAAACGCGCCCCCTGGCACGCCCTTGTTTGAGAACAACAGATTCGTCCGCAGCACGCGGTACGCCTCCGCGTACGAGCAGTCGGGACCATCGAGAATCATCGGGCGGACTTTTTGCGGGATGATGCCGATCACGGGCAGGCCGAGGTACCGCTCCACGTCGTCCACCGTCTTCACGGACGTGTCGAGGTACTCGATGAAGAACGCGATCCCGAGGCCGGCGATGGTACCAATCATGAGGCCGAGCAGGATATTGAAGAGATGTCGAGGTCCCACCGGCCGCACCGGCGGTTCGGCTGGATCCACCAGCTCGACCGGCGTGCTCGGCACCTCGAGTTTGATGGCCTCCTGTCGCACGCGCGCCTCCAGCACCTGCAGCACGTTTCGCTCCAAGTCCAGCTCGCGCTCAGCCTTCGCAAACGGTAGGTACTTCTCGCCCTCCGCGGCGATGTCCGCCTCGCGCGCAGCCTTCAGCTCCTGGTCGAGCGCCTCGTACCGCGCGAGGCTCACCTCGTAGTCCGCCCGCACACCCCGTTTCAAACCGTTCAGCGCGTTGGTGAGCTTCTGCTGCAGCTCCTCGCGACCCGCGCGGAAGCGGACGACCTCCGGATGGTTCTCACCGTAGGTCTGCAGCAAAAGCTTCAGCTGCACGTCGGTGTCCACAAGTTGCCGCCGCAGCGTCGCAATCTCGGAGTCTTGCACGATCAGCGAGGCGGACTCCATCAGCTCCTCCGGCGTCATCGCCTCCAGCTGCTCCATCCGAGCCTTCCGATACAACATGTCCACCCGCGCCGCGATGCGATCGGCCTCCAACTGCTGCAGCCGCACCTTGTCCACGCGGAAGCCGCTGCCCGGCTGGCCCATGGAGCCGATCACTGCGACGCCCAGCTCCTTGCGGAGCCGTTCCACCTCCGCCTCCTTCGCCGCGACCCGCTCCCGCTGCTTTTCCATTTCCGCGCGCACGGCATCCAGCGCGCGACGCAGCTCGTTTCGCTTTACGTTCAACCGCTGGTCTCGATAGACCTGGGCCACCTCGTTCGCAATCCTCGCGGCCTCCTCCGGGTCACGGCTTCGCACGCGGATCGCGATGAGGCTGGTATCGCGGGACTGGTCTACCTCGAGACTCCGCATCAGATGTTCATACACTTCGTCCTTCGAGAGCGGTCGCTTGTCGGCGCGGAACCGTTCCCCCCAAACCTGCGCGAGGTTCAGGTTCGCGGCCACCTGGTAGAGGATCGGACGGGACTTGATGAGCTCGAACTGCGTGCGCAGAAAGTACGGGTTCCACCCGGTTTGAAACTCCCGCTCGAAGACCGGCAGGTCCAGCGCATCTTCTCGCACAAGGATGCGCGCCTGCGCCATGTATTCCGGTTCGAGCGAGAAGGTGTAGATCACCGCTGTGACGACCGTCAGCAGCAGTACGGCGAGCACCACCTCCTTGCGAGAGCGGATCACCCGCCAGTAATCAAAAAAATGAAGACTCGAATCGCTGGCTGTCGGTTGCTCGTCCATCGCGGACCTCTACGTCGTTGCGCCGGCGGCAATCACCCGCGGCACGCGACGGCGGGGGCCCGCGCCCCCGCCGCCCTCGTCCGGACCGCTGCGGATCCCACCCCGTTTGGCGACCACGATCCGCTTACAGCCGGATTTTCCACGCCACGTCGTACCGATTCCGGTCCACACCCTCGGCCAGCCGGAAGTCGGAGTCAAAGTTGCTGTACGAGTAGCCGAGGTCGATCCAGTTGTTCCGATCCAGCCGGTAGCTCACCCGAACGCCGAGCGAGGAGCTCGTCTCGGTGCCGTCCTGCACCTCGGCGACCGGCACCAGATTCACCGAGTCCTCGGCATCGTAGTCCGACTGATAGTACGCGCCCAGCAGCGAGAGCGTGATGCGCGAAGTCAGATCGTGTGCGAGGCTCGCGGAGAACGTCGTGCGGGTCTGGTTCGCGAAGGTCTGCAGACCCGACTGATACAACGAATATGCCGCCGACAGAGTCAGGCGTGTGGTCGGCACCGGGATGATCGTCACCTGCGCTTCGCCGTACGGCGAATCATCATCGCTCTGGTTGGCGGCCTCCATGTCCTTGTACGTATACCCACCGCGCACCCGGCCGAGCAAATTCGGGCTAAACACCCGCTCCACACCCAGCCCCACGTTGTACGTGACCGCGTCGCGGTTCGGAATCTGGTCCACGATCTGGCGGTTGTAGCCCGGCATCACCACCGTCTGCGTTTTGCCAGACCCCTCGTAGGCGATGTCTTCGATCGTGCCGTCCACATAAACGGTCGTCGCCTTGCCCAGCTGCGTACCCAGCGACGCACCGTACGCCCAAATGTCATAGTCCTCGCGGTCGGCGATCAGCTGATCGTCATACCGGAAGAGCTGGTGGCGCAGGGAGCCGCTCAGCCGCAACGTCGGCGTCAGCAACGCGGTCAGTGTACCGGCCGCCGTGTTGTAGATGTACCCGTAGTTGGGCTGGCGCAGCACACCGTCGCTGTCCACCACTTCCGAGCGGTCATACTGGATGAACGTCTCGGCGACGGCCAGCGAGAGCCGGCGGCCGAGCATCTGCAGCCAGTTGACGTCCACCGCATGCGTCCACTCGGTTTCCGAGTCCCGACCGAGGTCCTCATACCAATCGAGTGCCGGCCGATAGCGCAGCCCCAAGAAGCCGGTCTCGTACGTCTTGTCGAACGACAGCGCCAGCTCTTCGCGGATGAAGAACGTGTCAATCTTGTTCTGCTCCGCGTAGGTGACGTTGTCGTCGTAGCCCAAGCGCAGATAACTCTCCACATGGAAGGGACGTTCCCCCTCCGCCGCCATCGCGATCGCGCCGGCCGCCATAACTGCCGCGACAACTCCCCACCCGCTCATCCGCTTCATCGTGTGGCTCCTTTCCGACCTGTTTAAATGCTCAATCACAGCATCCGCCCGCCGCTCATGTCGGCGTCACCGGACGGGGCGGCGGACCCGGCGGCGGCACCCGCCGCGGTCCAGCCACGTCCGGGAACGCGATCGTGTTGATGAGCGCAGCCGCCGTAGACTCCGGGAGATACCGGCGTGCCAGCGGCTCGGGCGTCACTGAAAACAGCGGGAGCGCCTGCAGCGCATCCGCAAGGGGCGAGAGCGCCGCGAGCCCCGCCCCGACCGTGTCCGTCGGGACCTGGACGTCCTTCAGCACCTTCAGCCAGTTCTGCGGATCCCCCTTGTCCCCTTCAACCTGTCCTTCAAGCCGCAGCGCCCGAACCAGAACCACCGCGAGGTCCGCGAGGCTCACCTCTTTTGCCGGATCCAGGCTCCAGCCCGGCGCGGGGTTCTGCTCAGTTGGTGTCAGCGTCGGCGATGGGAACACGCCGTTCTGCGCCAGCAGAATCATGCATTCGACATCCGTCGGGTTCGCAGCAACGAACCGGTACAACCCGAGCTTTCGAACCAGAAGTTGAGCCAGCTCCCCGTGGGTGAGCAGCTTCGGTGCGGGTTCCTGTGCCGCCGCCTGCGCCGGCGCCTGCGCGGGTGGAGATGCCGGCGGGTTCTGCGCCGAGGTCTCCCACCGGAATGCGGCGACCGCCGCCGCGACCACCAACCAACCAATGTTCGCCTTCCTCATGGCTCCTGCTCCTTTGTGCTCGCTGATAATCCGCCGCCCGCTATTCTCACTAAACACTCTTTTTCCTCCGCCGTCAAGGCCGGATACCGGCCCCATCCATTCGTACACACACTATTAGATCACACTTGTCCGCACTTTGCAACCTATCCGCGCGATTCTGCACCCCCCCCTGCTGAAAAGATGGTATCTGCTTGTCGTACCTCGCTCAGTTCCGGATCGTTCGCGATCCACGGCCGCGTGGTCTGCGCCCGTCCCAGCGTCCGGACCCCCGATCCCAGCTCCGAAACACCCGGATCGCGGTTCACCGCCTCCACGAGCGCGCGCAGTTGCCGTGCCACCTCTGGCTGATGGGGCGCGACGTCCCGCCGTTCCCCGACGTCTTCGGCCAAATTGTCGAGCTCTCCGCTGCGCACAAAGAGCTCCACGGCCCACGGCGAACCCCTTCGAGGTGAAGAGCCCGGAAGTAGAGAAACACGCTACGCGGAGGCGACAGTTCCACCCCGCAACACCGGCCCGATGTCCACACCGTCCATCCGGCGCCAAGCCGGCAGTGTCGCGCCCGCCAGCCGCGCGGAGGTCGGCAGGATGTCCATCATCGTCGAGATCGGGTCGGCGCGCGTGCCGGCGAGGATGCGGCCCGGCCACCATGCGATCGTCGGCACGTGCATGCCTCCCTCCCACATGCTGCCCTTGCCCCCACGCAGCGGGCCGTTGGGTGAACCGTGCTCCGGCGCACCACCGTGGTCGCCGTTGAAAATGACGAGAGTGCGCGCGGCCAGCCCGCGCGATCGCAGCTCGCCGAGAATTTGGTCGGTGTTCTCGGCCACTTCCAGCACCCAGTCACCGACCAAATTGCGTCCCGAACGGCCGACAAAGACCGGATCCGGTGGAGAGCGGAAAATGCACCGCCGACTGCGCCAGATACAGAGAAGAATGGCCGATTCGCGTTGCGGCGGACGAACTCGGTCGCGCGTTCGGTGTACCTACCGAGGAGCAGGGCCCGCTCCGCTGCGTGCACACGCGCGACGACCCGCTCGTTTTCTAACAGCGGTAGCGACGCTTGCTCGGCGCCGAGGACGCCATCCTTGGGCGGGGGCACCGATGGTGGGGGGCGATCCTCCGCCGGCAGCGGTTCTCCGGTTTTGCTCTTTGCCCCAGCCCACGCAGGCCCCATGTCGATGGAGTACGGCAGACCGTAGTCCTCGTCGAGTCCCTGCCGCGTGGGCAAAAACTTCGGCTGGTCTCTCAGATGCCACTTGCCACTCTACGCGGTCGCCTAACCGGCAGACTTCAGCACTTCTGCCGCGGAAACCTCGTCCGGATTCAGCCAGAGCCGCGCCATCGGGAACAACACGTGAGGAATCGGCAGCCCGCCTTTCGGCTCGCCGCCGGTCATCAGGGGGCACGAGACGGCGAGCAAACCGGTGTGGCATCGGGCGAACGCAGCAGCCGCCCCTCGCGAGCCTTGCGATCGAGATGCTGCATCGGATACTCGGCGCCGAACGGCCCGATCTCCGCCCAGCCCAGATCGTCGACATTGATCAACACAAAGTTGGGTTGGGGGGCACCTTCCCTCTGCACCGGCCGAGACGCCGCGCGGCCCCTTGGCCGGGCGGAGTTGAACGCAGGATCGGGGCTGGGCATTTTCGCCCCGACCGCCGCACGCCGGCGCGCAAGCTCCTCGCGCAGCGTCCGCACGCGCTCGGCTTCACACGCCGCACAATTCATAGTCTCGCCGAGGCCGTCCCCGAGATAGTACAACTCCGCACGATCGTCCCCGTACCATGAGTTTCCAGTCGCCGCGGCGGACCGCGTTGCCGGGCGAACCTCCCTGACTCCCGTAACGGGGGTAGTGCCAGAACAGCGGCCGGTCCGGCGCCGACTCACCCCGCAGCGACGACGCAAGGGATACGCTGTTCGCCACTGCTACGCTTCCTAACCACCGCCTCACAAACGGTTCCAAAGATGTCTGGCGTGATCAGCGGGCCAGCGATCACCGAACCGGCCCGCGCAACGTCGAGCCAGCGGACGATGGGGGTACCCGAAGCCCGCCCTCGTCGGGCCATCCTTTGGCAGCGCGCAGCGGGAAGTTCGAGGTCGGCCAACCCTCGCGGGCGGCGAGGCAACCGTTGTCGCTGGCGAACAACACGAGGGTCGAACCGCTCAGTCAGAGCTCGTCCAGATTTGCCAACACCGTGCCCCACCGCGCGGCCCATGGTCTCGACCATCGCCGCGCAAAGGGGATGTCAGCCGCACGTCTCGCTCATGATCTCGGTCCCACCGCGCCCCGAGGCCCATCCGGAGCCGTTCCGCTCGAGGAACTCGGCGATCTCGGCGGCCAGCCGCAGGCAGATGTGCTCTCCGGCTGGACCATTGGACAATCAAGGGTTTCATAAGGCGAGAAATACTTGTTGCCGCCGGACGGCTCTCCGAGCTCGATGCCGCCGACGTTGTGGTCAACCCCCTGATCCTCCGGCACTAGCCCACCGGACCGACATGCCACTTGCCCGCAAAAAGGTCGTTTGGGCGGTCGCTTTTCCACCTTCGCAAGCGTGACTCCCTCACGGGCGAGCCGGTCGGCTTACCGCGCGGGTCACAGCCGCGGTTTGCCGTGCCACTGCTGAGGTTGCGCCGCCCCAAGAAAGTCGGTGACGAAGGTGCGCGATGGCCAGCGGCCGGTCATCAAACTGGCGCGGGTAGGAGAGCAGACCGGACTGGCCGCATAGGCAACGGTGACGCGCGCGCGCCTTCGGCGGCCAGCCAGTCGAGCGCGGGCGTCTCATAAAACCTGCTCCCCTCCCAGCCCGGATCGGCCTATCCGAGATCGTCCGCCACCACAATCCGCACGTTCGGCGATGGGCGGCCGACACGATCGTCGCCGCCCCCCGCGAGACGACCGGCGAGGCCCAGCGCAACGAGCAGCTGAACTAGAGCACGATGCACGTTTGTAACCTCGTCGGGCCTTGCCTCTCGTAACCGCCGAGCGGATGATGAAGGGCGGCACGTTGCGCCGACAACATCGCGTGCGCGACCGCGGCCTCCTCAACCAGACGCCGCCGGCCGATCGTTGGCGGTGTCCGGCGCCGCTGTCGCCGACCGTCGTCCGCCGCATTTGAAGATACCGTGCGGAGGAGTCCTGCGCCCGGCCATCATGCGGATCTTCTTCCTCGAAGGGCAGCGCAAGCGGGGCGCGATGCCAATCCGCGTGTTTTCGGAAGAGCTCCTCAATGTCCTGTGGAATTTCGCGACCTGTCGCGGTACTTCAGAAACCGCGTCCACTGCGCTCCCAGATTGTACCGATACGCCACGCATTCAATCTCATCGGCAGGGACGGCGCCCGCCTCGAGCGATGCCCGCACCCGCTCCCAATCTCTCTGGCGGCCGACCCGTAGGGCCAGCAGCGCCAGCGGCAGGGGACGGACCACGGACAGGGGAATGTCCGTCACGTTGCTCTCCTCCGCGGTCTTGACAGCCTCCCGCGCCAGCGCATCGTAGGCCACGACGAACTTGAGCGGCCACTCGCGAACACGGATCGCCTCGCCTTCGGCAGGGTAACCCGCCTGCTCACAAAACCGGCAGATGCGCCGCAAGACACTAGCCGTTCCCCCTCCGGCACAATCACCAGTACCTCTGCATCCAGCGTCGCGACCGGCTCCGTAGAGCGCGCGTGTGCCAGCGCACCATAGAGCACGTAGTCACGGATCACGCCCTGATCGCACATGCGGTTGAGCAACTGAGCGACTTCCTGCATCACTTGCCCGCTTCGTCCCAGGGGGCACTCCGTCGTGTCGCTGGCAGCTCCCCACCCGCTGCGCGCCGGCGCGGCCGCACAAATGTCCACCCCGACGCGAGCCCGTCGGCGAACAGGCGCGTCGCGCGCGTCAGCGCGAGCCGAGCAAGTGCGGCGGCAGGCCAAGCCCCCGGCTCCGGCAGCCGCGCCGCCAGCGGCAACAGAGCAAAGCGCCCCATGCTCGAGACGACGAACAGCGCGTGATGGTTCACCCATTGGAACGGCCCCCACTCCCAGCAGGCCGTGCCGATCGCATGCGCGAGCGCACCACCGGTGAGCGCGGCGATGGACTGCACCACGCCCGTGACGAGGCCGCGCACCGCCAAGCACGCGGTTCGATGGCGTTCCGGAGCCACCGCGAGCGCAAGATTGAAGTGTGCCAGATTGAAGCCCGGCCATGCGATACCGGTGAGCACCGCATCCAGCCAGATCGGCCAGAGCCGTCCGGGCGCAGCCAGCAACCACAACAGTGGCAGTCCGGCGACCGCGGCGGCGGTGATCACGAGCGTCGGCCGATGCCCCGCCCGGTCGGCCGCGCGCCCCCACAGCGGCTGAGCGGCAATACCGGTCAGCCCCGCCAGAATCGAATAGACCGCAACTGTGCGCAGCGGCATTTGCAGCTGACGCTGCATGTGCGGCGCGAAGAAGGGCGCCGCGATGCCGCAGACCAGTGCCCAGGCGGCGGAGAACACGATCAGACGGCGGAATGCCGGCGCAGCCCAGGCCGCAGCCCACATCTGATGCATCGGCAGCGGCGCCTCGACGCGCCCCGGCGGTTCCCACTGGCGCGTGTAGAGCCAGGTGGTCAACAGCGCGAACACTGCCGACGCGACGAAGAACGGCGCCACCGCGGCCGCGCCATCCGCTCCCCGGCGCCGCACCTCCGTCGCCAGCCAGCCGACCGCATAGGTGGCGGCCATGCCGACGCCGTTCACGATCGCGTTGCGGAGAGCAAAGTAGCGGCCCCGGCGGTCCGGCGGAACCAGCGCGGCCATCCAGGAAATCCACGGGTTTGCGGCGAAGTTCACCAGCAGACTCGAGATGAACATCAGCGCCAGAAACGTCCAGAGCCGAGCGCTTGCGCTGATCGGCACCCACGGCAGCGCCGCGGCCAGCGCCGGACATAACCGGCTGGCCACGGAGGGACCGATCACCAGGGGTTTCCATCGGCCGAGCGCGCCGGTCGCGCGGGCGCCCAGCAACCCGCCGGCGGTCGCCAGCGTGCCGAGCGCGGAATAGAGACCGAGATGCAGATCGCTGGCCCCCAGCGCCAGCAGAAACGCGATCACCAGCGCCTCGCCGCTCAGCGCACCGAAAAGCGCCGAGGAACAGCCCTCCCAGATCGAGATGCGTAGACTGCGCGCCGGTTCACCGGGTGGCGGCGCGGTGGGCAATGGGCGGGCCTCCATCGCGGCGCCCGCCGGCCTCAAAACAGCCGGCCCTGACGTGCGGAGGGCGGCACCGCCCCGATCGCCTCGTACGCGCGCTCGGTGGCGATGCGCCCCTGCGGTGTGCGCTGAAGATAGCCCTCCAAAATCAGATAGGGCTCGTACACTTCCTCGATCGTGCCGGGCTCGTCGCCCACCGAGACCGCCAGCGTGTTGATGCCAACCGGCCCGCCACCAAACTTGTGGATCACTGTCTCGAGAATCCGCTTGTCCATTTCGTCCAGTCCGCGTTCGTCCACGTTCAGCATCGCCAGCGCCGCAGCGGCGACGTCCCGGGTGATCCGGTTGCCAGCCTTCACCTGCGCGTAGTCCCGAACCCAGCGCAGCAGGTTGTTCGCGATCCTCGGCGTACCGCGCGAGCGGCGCGCAATCTCGAGCGCGCCCTCCGGCTCGATGTCCACGTTCAGAATCCTCGCCGAACGCTCCAGAATCCGGGCGAGGTCCTCCGCGGTGTAGTAGTCCAGCCGAGCGGTCATGCCGAACCGCGTGCGCAGCGGCGCGGTGAGCAGGCCGCTGCGCGTGGTCGCGCCAACCAACGTGAACTTTTGAAGATTCAGCCGCACCGAGCGCGCGTGCGGCCCCTGGTCGATCATGATGTCGATCACGAAGTCCTCCATCGCGGAGTAGAGGTACTCCTCGACCGCCTTCTGCATGCGATGGATTTCGTCGATGAACAGAATGTCGCCCCGCTCGAGGTTCGTCAGCAGGCCGGCGAGGTCGCCCGGCTTGTCGATCACCGGTCCGGAACTGGCGCGGACGTTCACGCCCATCGCCTCGCCGAGGATGTAGGCGAGCGTCGTCTTGCCCAGTCCCGGCGGCCCGCAGAGCAGCACGTGGTCGAGCACATCACCGCGGCCGCGCGCCGCCTCGACCATCAGCTCAAGCCGCTCGCGCACCCGCGCTTGGCCGACGAAGTCCGCGAAACGGCTCGGCCGCAGCTTCAGGTCGAACTCGCGGTCCGGCCGGTTCAGTGCCCGGCTGACCGGTGGCTGGGAGGAGCCCGGCATCGGCCCCGCAGACTAGCGAAGCGGCACCGCCCGCACAAGCGGGCGGCACTCAGCGGGCAGCACTCGCGGGCGGCGGCCGGTAGTGAAAGCTCTCCCAGTAGGCGCGGTCGGTCGCGTAGGGGTCCACCGGATCGCGTTCGCTCAGCCCCGCGGGGAGGATGCCGAAACGCTGCATCTCGCGGACGTAGTGCCGGTTCGGGCGGAACCCCGGCATGTCGAACCGGCGGACCTGCTGCAGCGTGTTCGACGCCGTCACGATCGCGGAGAGGATCTCGCGATAGTCGGGCGCGTCCTTCGACGCGAACCCCGGGCAGAGGCCGAGGCCGCCCGCCTCCTTCGCCAATGGCGCGCGTAGCAGGATCGAGCGCTCCGGTTCGTCGAGGTTGCACAGCCACTCCGGCCGGACGCCGAACGACCACTGCTGGACCGGCTGGCCGCGGGAGTCCTTCGCGTCGCGCAGATGGCACTCGCCGCATCGCCGCAGCGCGGCGGCGGGCAGCCGCACCGGGGCCTCCCCGCTGCCGAGCGCGGCATAGGTTCCGGGGTAAGTCGCGCTGGTTTCAATCCAGAGTCGCAGCACGCTCAACTCGCGCGCGTCGAGCCGCACATTGTGGTGACCCGCCCGCAGCACCTGCAGCAGCCGGCTGGCGGAGGAGCCGATCGAGCGCGGCGGCCGGTTCCCCCGCGGCTCGTTGCGGCCGTCCGCAATCAGGCGGCGGCGCACGATGTTCTGGTAGCTGGTGCGATAGCGAGGCGTTCGGCCACCGGTGAGATCCAACCGGCCCGCGTACTGTTCGGGGTTGTGGCAGCGGACGCAGTGCCGGTCCAGAACCGGCTGGACATCCCGCGAGAAGTCGAGCACGTCCGGCACACCGGGCACCGGTTCGATGCGATCCGCCGGGCGGCGCGCCGCGGCCGGCGGCTGCGCGACCGGCATTGCGTGCGTGCGCGGTTCGTGGCAGCCCACACAGCCGATCCGCTCCCCCGGCTGCACCGAACACCAGCTCTGCATGCGTTTGACCGCAAGCCCCTCCGCGTCGAGCGCGACGAAGAACACCGGCCGCAGCGCGGGCACCTCGAACCGCGCGGAGCCGTCCGGCTCGACCGGCACGGTACCGAGCACGCGCGCCAGCGTGAACGACCCGCCCATCGTCAGCGGCTCCATACCGCCAGAAAAGTTCACCGGCTTCGGCAGCTGTTCGAGCACCAGTAGCGACCGGATCTCCCCGGGCTTCACGCCGGTCATGTTGCGTCCGAGATACACGTTGTGCAGCACCATCTCGCCATGCGCGCGGGCCAGATCCACCCGATCCGGCACCCGCGCCTCGCGTGCACGCCGGATGACCGGACGGGGCTCGTGCGCGTCGCGACGGGGAGACATCGCGGCCAGCGCCGGCGGCCGGCGCCAGACGACCTCGCGGCGGCCGTCGCCGTCGATCACCGAGATGCCGTCGCGATCCGCAACTAGAAAACAGTTCGTCCCAAACGCCCAAGGGTCGCGGATGTCCGACCTGGTGCCGATGTAGCGGACCGCGGCGGCGTGGTCGGGACCGAAGCGCGGATCCACCACCGCCAGCCGGCCTTCATGCTCGGGTCGGCCGTGGCCGGGCGAGAACGACGCGACGATCAGCGGCGTGCCGTCAATGGGCTTCGCGTCGAGCATCACGTTGCCCGGGTTCTGGTTGCCGAAGAAGGCGAGTACCTGCGTGCCGTCCGGATTCATCGTCCAGAGATGGTGAAAGTCGAGCTGTGAACGGTCCACGTACTCCCATCGCATGTAGAGGATCCGGCCGTCCGGCAGCGGCCAGGGTGTGTTTTCGTGTTCGAGGTTCGGCGAGAGCATGCGCACGCCGGAACCGTCGGGCGCGCAGGTGTAGAGCGCACCGACCCGCGTGTGCCAGCAATTGACGAACCGCCGGCAGCGCGCAGAGATAAACACGATCCGGCCGTCCGGCAACCACGTCGGCTCGATGTCATCGTCCGGTCCATCGGTGAGCTGCCGGGGCGGCGCGTGGCCATCGAGCGGCATCTCGTAGAGGTGGTGGACGTGGGTGCCGCCGCGCCGCCAGGAAAACAGCACGCGGTCGCCGTCGTAGTGCACCTGCGGGTCGCGGATCCCGCCGCGCGGATCGTCGAGCAGCACGCGGAGCTCACCGGTGCGCAGGTTCAGCCGGCAGAGCTGGGCGCCCTCCCCATAGGCCCAGTAGACACCGTCCTCGAACTTGAACGCCCGGTCTTTCGGCTCCCGCAGATCGCTCGCATAGTTGCCAAAGTTCGCATACCAGTGATCCCGGCCGGAGACCCGGATCGCAAACACGATGTCCGTGACGCCGGCCATCGGGCCGGCGAGCATCGCGCGCAGCAGCCCCGCCGGCTCCCCCGGCGGCGGTGCGGCGGAGGCGGCGATCGCCAACGCCGGCAGCAGATTTCGTACACGACGCAGGTTCACCGTTGCGTCTCCCTGGAACCGCCCGGTCCGCCGCGCATGTAGCACAGGCTCCCGGCGGCATGCAATTCGTCGCGCAGGTTGCGCCGCACTGGGCGCAAGCGGTATTGGTGGCGAAGTACGCGCCGGCGGCAAAGGGCGGTCCGCCAGCGCTGCGCGGCATCCGAATGTGGTCGTTTCTTCAGCCGACGTTTCTGTGGGCCGGCCTCGCGGCGGCGATCCCGCTGATTCTGCATCTATTGGCGCGGCGGCGATCGGTGCGCATCCGGTTCCCGACGGTCCGATTCCTTCGGCTCGCCCAGCATCGCTCGTCGCGGCGGATCCGAATGGAGAACTTCCTGCTCTGGCTGCTGCGCACGCTGCTGATCGCGCTGCTCGCGCTCGGTTTCGCGCTGCCGGTGGTCCGCAGCGGCCGCTTCGCGGCGCTCGGCGCCGCGCGGCGCGACGTCGCAATCGTCTGGGACGTTTCGGCGAGCATGACCTACGAGAGCGGGGGCCGCAGCGTCTGGACGGACGGGCGCGAGGCGGTGCTGGAGATCCTGCGGGGGCTGGCCAGCGGTGACCGAGCCGCGGTGATTCTCGCGGCGGAACGAGCCGAGCCGCTGGTCGCGCGCCCGACCGCGGACCTCGCCTTCGTGATGGATCTCGTGCGGCGCCAGTCGCCGCGCCCGACCGGCTCCTCGCTGATGCCCGCGCTTCGCGCCGCGGTGCAGGCGTTGGCGGAGTCCGGGCCGCGGGAGCGGGAGTACTACATCGTCACGGATGGCCAGGCGCGCGCATGGGAGGAGTTCGCCGGCACAACGAACGTCACGGGCGGCGCATGGGACCCGGCGCCGATCGAGCAGCGCGGCACGCTGATCGTCGCGCTGGTCGGCGCCGCCTCACCCCACAACGCGGCACCGGTCCATGCGCAGCTGCAACCCGGCCTGCTGCTGGAAGGGCGGGCCGGGCGGTTGTCGGTGCGCGTGGCGCGTTCGCGCGCGGAGGACGCGACGCCGGTGACGCTCGAGGTTAACGGCCGCGAACTCGCCCGGCAAATTCTGCCCGCTGGCGCTCCCGCGGCGGAAACAGTCTTTGCGTTGCCGCCGCTCGAACCGGGCCGTCACGCGCTGGTTGTTCGCACGCCGCCGGACGGTTTCTCCGCGGACGACGCGTTTCATCTGCTGCTCCACGTCCGCGACCGTGTACCGGTTGTCTGCGTCGGAGAGGAGAGCGATCTGCTCTTTGTGCGCCGCGCGCTGCAGCCGGGTGGCCGCGAGTCGGGAATGGATGTGCGCCTGGTGCGGCCGGCGGCGTGGGACAGCGCCGCCTTGGATCGCGCGCTGTGCGTGCTGCTCGTCAACGCGGTGCCGTTGCCCGGCCCGGCGCTGGTGGATCTGGAGCGATATCTGCGCGCGGGGGGGGTCGTCGCGGTGTTTCCCGGCGATCGCGCCGCCCCCGCCGACTACGCAAACCTCAGCTGGCTGCCGGCGCAGCCCCGCGCCATCGAGGACATCCGCCCCG
The DNA here is from genome assembly GCA_026417735.1 of Kiritimatiellia bacterium. Taxonomy (NCBI): domain Bacteria; kingdom Pseudomonadati; phylum Kiritimatiellota; class Kiritimatiellia; species Kiritimatiellia bacterium. Next base: position 117,778 of record JAOACR010000007.1, on the reverse strand, counting down.
GACAGGGGCGGCGCACGCTGCGGTTGCGGGCGCCATCGGATTCGCTCTTTGAGGAACTGCGCCTGCCCGCCGGCGCAGTGCCGACCCTCGCGTTGCGTCGGTGGCTGGTGCCCGGCCCGCTCGCGCCCGACGCGGAGACCCTGATCGCGATGGAGGGCGACGCGCCCTTTCTGCTGGCCCGCCCGCTGGATGCCGGCCGCGCGCTGCTGTTTACCGTTGGCGCCGATCGCGACTGGAGCAACCTGCCGCTGACGCCCATCTTTCTGCCGCTGCTGCATGAAATCGCTCGACACGGCGCGCAGCGCGTCCGTGAGCCGCTTTGGGCGGTCTCTGCGGCGGAGCTGCCGCTGCCCACCCTCGGCGGGACGGTGCCGGAGCGGCTGTCGGGGCCGGACGGCGTCACGGTCAAGGTGCGGGCGGTCCGCCGCGGCGGCCGCGACGTTCCGCTCATCGAGGAGCCGCCCTGGCCCGGCATCTACTGGACGGAGATGGAGGGTGCGCGGCGCGCCGTACTCGCGGTGAATCTGCCGCCGGTCGAGTCCGATCTGGCGCCGGTGGACCCCGCGACGATCCCCGACCGCCTCGGCGTGCGCCGGGCGCAGGTGGCGCGCGGGCGGGAGGAACTGGCGCGCCGGATCGAGGAGGTGCGGGTAGGCCGGCCGCTGGGCGAGCTGGTGCTGTGGCTGGCACTCGGGGTTGGCACCGCCGAGTTTCTGCTCGCCAATCGGGTGAGCCGCCGCACCGCGGCGCGGCGAATGAGGTGGATCGTCGAGCCCTCGGGGCGTGTGCGGAGCGCGGCGCCCGGATGAGCGGCTGGCCGGACATTGTGCTGGAGCACGCGGTGCCCACCGCGGTGTGGGCCAGCGCGCTGGCGGTGATCGCCACCGTCGCGGTGATCTCGGCGGTGCGGATGCTTTCGCTCGACCGAATCGGCATCGCGCTGCTGGCGGTACGACTGGCCTGGCTCGGCGTGCTGGGCTGGTGTCTGCTGATGCCGGCGCGGCGCGAAACGCTGCGGGAAGAAGTACGTCCGCGCTGGATCGTGCTGCTCGACGTGTCGGCGAGCATGACCAACGTGGCGACCGCCGAGGGCACCACGCGCTGGCACATCGCACGCACCGCGCTCGACGGCCGCTGGGTTCGCGAGGCCGCGCGACGCTGGTCGGTGGACGTTCATCCCTTTGCGGAGGACCTTCGCGGCCGGCTTGACCCCGCGGACGCCGCGCGTCTCCACCCCGACGGCACCGCCACCCGCCTGCGCGACGCGCTCGCACGCATCGGCGCGCTGCACCGGGGCCAGCCCGTCGCTGGCGTGTTGGTGCTCAGCGATGGCCTCGACACCCGCGAACCGCGCGACGACTGGGCCTCCGGGCCCTGGCCGTTCCCAATCTACACTCTCGAGATCGAAACGCCGGCCGTCGTGCCCACCCGCCCCCCCGACCTGCGAGTGGACGCGCTGGACACGCCGTTGCGCGTGGTCGCGGGCTGGAACAGCCGGCTCACCGCGACCATCTCCGGCGAAGCGCCACCCGATCGCGCGATCGCAGTGCGGCTGTACCGCAACGATCAGCTCCTGCAGGAGATCCCCACCCAGCTGGGCCCCGGCGGCGGCTCGCGCGACGTCGTCTTCCACCTCGACAACCCCGCGGTCGGAATCGTTCGCTACCGCGTCGAAGTGCCGCCGCTGGAGGGAGAGACGCGGACGAACGACAACACCGCCGCGGTCACCGTGCAGGTGGTCGACGCGCAGAACCGCCTGCTGTACGTCGAGGACGTGCCGCGCTGGGAGTCGAAGTACCTGATTCGCGCACTACGCGCGGGCAGCCCCGTGACGCCGCTGGCGTTCGTGCGCGGGCCGGACGGCCGTTTTCTCACCTACGGCGGCCGCGGCGGCATGACGCTGGATCTCACGCCCGAGCAGCTGGCCGGCTTCAAAACCGTGGTGGTCGGCGATCTGGACATGCCGGCGCTCGGTGAGGCGCGCGCTCGCCACCTCGTGGACTTCGTGGAACGTGGCGGCCGACTGGTGCTGCTGGGCGGCCCGAAGGCGTGGGGACGGGACGGCTTCGAATCCGGCCCGCTGCGCGCGCTGCTGCCGTTCGACCGCCGCGGTGTGGCGCCACCGCTGGAAGGCTCCTTCGAGGTCGCGATCACCGACGAGGGCCGCGCCCACCCGGTGTTCGGCGGCACGGACCAGTTTGAGGGAGGGTTGCCGCCGGTGCTCAGCGTGTTTCCGGGCGCGATCGCGAAGCCCGCCGCCGAGGTGCTGGCGGAGGCGCGGACTTCCGCCGGTCCACATCCCCTCATCGTCGTGCACCGCTACGGCCAGGGGAAGGTTGCGGCAATCCTCTCGGAATCGCTATGGCGGTGGTCCCTGGCACCGGGGGAGACGGATCTCTACCGGCGCTTTTGGAACCGGCTGCTCGACTGGCTTAGCCCGGAGCAGGAACAGTTGGCACCGTTCGAGGTGGATTTGTTCGCGGGCACCGCGATGCTCCACGCCGGCGAGCCGATCCGCCTCTGCGCGCGGGTCGGTGGCCCCGACGGCGCGAAGGCGGAGGTCACCTGCCGCATCCGCACCCCCGACGGCCGCTGGCTCCCATTCCGAATGTCCTCCCGCCCGATCGAAACCGCCGACGGCCGGACAATGCCGGGATTCGAGCTCATCTTCACACCGGAACAGCCGGGAGCCTATCAGGCCGTGGCAACCGCCGAACTCAACGGTCGGCGCGCGGACTCTCCACCGTACGACTTCGCCGTGCGAACGGTCGGCGCAGAGGCGACGGGCCGTCCCGCGAACCTCGAACTGTTGCGCAGGCTCGCCGAGTCCTCCGGCGGGGCCATGGTGCGGCCGGACGCCCTCGACGGGGCTATCGCGGCGGTGCGCGGCGAGGGACGCGAGGAAGTGCGCACGGTGTGGCGGTCGCTGTGGAACCACTGGCTGGCGCTCGGCGCACTGTTGGCGCTGGCGCTGCTGGAGTGGACCATCCGCCGCCGCGCGAACATGGCCTGAGGGCCGACCCGCGCTGGCGGTCCAAGCGTTGGAAGCGCATCGGCCGGAGACGTCCCAGCGTTGGAGGCGCCTTGCGCTCAGCCGTTCGGTGGCGCGGTGGACGTCGCCTGGCTGTCCACGGGGGCGGGTGCCGGGGCCGCCGGCCAGGTCGCCTCGCAGAACGTGCGCCAGTCGGCCTCCAGCCGGTCCAAGTCCACACCGAACGCCTCCTCGACGTACAGCCCCAGATCAAAACTGCTGTGCGCCCGGACCGCCTCAAACAGCCTCGGCAACCGCTCCGCATAGGGCGGGCGCTCCTTCAGCATCCGGAAAACGGTCACCAGCTGCCAGTAGTCGCGAACGTTCACCGGACGCGCCGAGCACAGTTCCCGAAGCGGCCGGGCCGCGTTCGAAGCCAACGCGCTGCGCACCAGCGCATCGAAGTTCGGCTGTGGGAACAGCTTCAACTGGAGGTAGCTGGCGACCGCCTCGTGTAACCAATGCCCCTCACAGGCCAGTCCGCCCGCCTGCGCGAGCCACGCGTGCGTGAACTCGTGGAAGTAGACGGGGCGCAGGGACCCTTTCTGCGGGTCCCAAAACGATGTCGCCACGCCGGCGACGGTGTACCCATCCGTGGTCGGCTCCGCCGCAATCGCCCCCATGCGCTGTGCGAGCTGGCCGGGAAACTTCCGGTACTGTGCGCGGTCCGCGAACACCAGCAGCACCGGCGGCCGCGCCGGCGCCGGCAGAAACGGCAGCAGCCTCCGCAGTTCCCGAGTCAGTTGCCCCATCACCGTACGGATCGCCGCCAGGTCGAGCTCCGCGCAGTCGGTCATCACGGCGGACTCCGCATCCCGCACCAGCCGCACCGTACCGGTCGGGGCGCCGGGGAAGGCGATCTCGCGCAGCTCCTGCAACGAGATGTCCGGTCCGCAGCCCTCCGCGCACACCACCGTCACCGCGTCGAGCTCCGCGGTCACCGCCTGCCGAGCGTACAGGCTGAAATGGCGCACCTGCCGCCATTCGGGCAGCCGTGCGCCGGTCGTGCGGAAGAAGCGCAGCGGCAATTCGAACGCCTCCCACTCGGAGTTGCTCAACGTCACTTTGCGCCAGAACCGCGAGCGGCCGTCCGGCTCGATGAACTGCACTTCGATTTCGGCGGGCGTCGCCCCCTGGCCCCCGATGCGCCGCAGCCACAGACGAATCGCGCAGGCCTGCGCAAGGCCGTCCGGTACCTGGCTCAGCAGCACACCGCCGCCGGCCCCCGCACTGATGCGCAGCGCATGGCCCTCCGGCCGCGGCGCCGGCCCCCCGCCGCCCGCCGGCGCAACCGCCTCCACCACCTGAACCGACGCGCCGCGCCCGGCCCTCCACGCGGCGCCGGCATCGGAACCCTCGAAATCCAGCCAGGGCCGAACTTCTGCACTCACCCAATGACTGCCCGCGGCGGCGGTCAACATCCATGCGAACAAGCGGTTCATTCGCGAGCCCAGCCCGAACAGCGTATGCTACAGACTGCGGCGGGTACCTGTAAATCTGCAGCGAGTCCCGTCCAGCGGAGCGGTCGAAACGGAAGATGACCGGGACATGAGCCGCACAACGCTCATCCGCACGGCGACGCGCGGAATGCGCCGGCCGCCGGTTCTGCGAGCGCGCCGGTTGCCGGCGCGAACGGGCGCGAGCGCGGCGGCCTGGCGACTGCGGCGCCAGCAGCCGCCACTGCAGAAGTACGCCGCGATCGCATCGTTGGCGATCCATGGCGCGCTGCTCGCGGTGCTGGGGAATGTGGTCGTCGTGCGGCGGCCGGCGACGAACGGCGATCGACCTGTGGTGGTGGCGGTGGACGTCGGCCGGTGGGTGAGCTCGCCACCGCGCGAGCCGCCCCCGCCTCCGCTGCCCGAGCTGCCGCCGCGATCGATCTCGGCTCCGGAGCCGCTGCCGATTCCGGAGCTGCCCGCAATCGAGATCGCCGCGGTTGAATGGCCACGCTCGAGCGCGGAACCTGCGCCGGACCTCGATCGGGCGCTCGAGGAGCTGCTGGCCGCGCTCGAGCCGCCGCCCGCCGAGCAGCCACCGAGCGTGCCGCCGGAGTCTCCGCGCTGGCAGGCGGTGCGAGAAGCGATCATGCGGGCGCTTCGCTACCCCGAGGCCTCGCGGATCCGCGGCGAGGAAGGGCGCGTCTGGATCGTGCTGCGGCTGCGCGAAGACGGCTCGATCGAATCGCTCGAGGGCGCCGGCGACATCCCGCGGCTGGTCGCCGCCGCGTTGGCCGCGGTGCGGCGCGCAGCGCCGTTCCCAGGCTCCGGACCGGCAACCTACCGGATTCCGGTGAGCTTCCGACTGGTGGAATCCCGAAGCGCGAACGCCCGCCCGCCATTGCCGCTGCTGTAACGCGGCGGCCGGAACGGACGTAAGGAGATAGTGATGAACCGTGGAGCGCTGATCCGCACGACGCTCACCACGCTGCTGCTGCTGGGCGTCGCCATAGCGACGTCCGCGCGCGCCGCCCCTGCGCTCGAAAAAGTGCGCGTGAGCGCAACGCGCAAGACGATCGCCAGCCGCAAGGGGCCCTCCCAGCAGCTCGCGCAGGTCTCGGGCCGCGTGGATGAGGACGAGGTCGTGTACCGCTTCGAAATCCAGCGCCTGGCGCCGGACGTGCCGGAGAATCTCCGCGTGCGGTACCTCGTGGTGATCCAGGGTGCGACCGGCAGCCTGCGCCCGGGCGTGATGAAGGAGGAGGAAATCGTGCTGGCCGGCGCCACACCTGCCACCTTCGAGACCGAGCCGGTGACGCTGCGGCGGATTGAGTGGAATCGCAGCGGGCCGGGATCCGGTGAGCTGCGCGAGAAAGCCTACGGCTGGGCGATTCGCGTTACCGACGAGCAGGGCCGCATCCTGCTTGAAAAGTGCCAGCCAAAGGACATTGAACCCCAGCTGGAACGCTTAATGAAGGAAGCGGCCCGGCCCGCGGACGCGGCGACCGAGCCGCTGCGGCCGTTCCGGGAACGTCGGCGTTGACCACTCAACCGGTCCCGTGGTTTCCATAGGGCCGCTTGAGCACGCCGTTCCATACAGGCGCAAGTGCGAGGGATCCGCGCTCCGGTCGCGCACAGGCGGTCTGCGCGCTGGCCGGTAGCGCACTGGTGCTCGGCGCGCTGACGGTGATGGTGCTGCGGCATCACTCGATCCGCGCCTGGTCGGACCCCGTCAACTGGTTGGTCTTCGCGCGGGAGCTCGGGAGGGAGTTTTTCACCAGCCGCCACGCCTGCGGATATCCCCTGTTTTTGCGCCTGATCCTCCCGCTGACCGGCCCCTACGGGATCTTCTTCAGCAACCTCCCGTTGATCGCGGGCGTGATCGCCGGCGCGGGCATACTCGCCGCGATGCTCACGCCGGGTCCGCCGGCTCGTCGAGCCGCGGCGGCGGCGTTCGCGGTTCTGATTCTCGCGACGTTCGACCCCTGGTTGATCCAGGCGATGACCAACCCGTACCGCGACCCGCTCTCCCATCTGTTGCTGCTCGGCGCGATGGGCCTGGCGGCCGCCGAGCTGCCTCGTGAGCGCTGGCGCGGTACACGGGCGATCACCGCGGGTACGTTGTTCGGACTCGCGTTCAGTGTGCGCGAGCCCGCACTGCTGGCGGGCGTTCCGCTGGGGGGGCTGGTGCTCACGCGCGCACGGCGGGTCGGTGCGGCAGCGGGACGCGCGGTCGCGCTCGCACTGGCCGGCGCGCTTCTCGGGGCCGCACCACTGCTCGCACAGGGTCTGTTGCGACGGGGCGGCGGGGGCCTGCTGCCTCCACAGGCGCTCGCGGAACAGCGCTGGCTTCCCGGGCTGCACTGGGTCGCATTCGGCGAGGTCGCACCGCAGGTGTTGGAGTATCTGACCCAATGGCCGCGCGCCGCGCTGCTGTTCAGTGCGCCGCTGGTGTTGGGACTGGTTACGGTGGTCCGCGAACGGAACAGCCCGGCCGCAGTGATGCTGGCCGCACCAACAGCGATCTACACGCTGTTCTATTGCTTCTACTGGACGTTCGTTCCACGGTACCTCTGGATCGCCGTCGTGTTTGGGTCGGCGTTGGGAGGCATCGGCGTGACCGCTGCGCTCGGCGCGCTGCTGCGTCGATCACCATGGGGCGAACGAACGGCCGCGGTGGTGGCGACGGTTGCCTGCGCGCTCGGCGCGGTCTGGCTCCTGTCGCTCCGCCCCACCGAGCGCCGATTCACGGTCCAAGACGCCCGAGCGCTCGCCCGGGAAGTGGCCGCGCGGATCCCCGCCGGCACCAAGGTTCTTGCGCGCCGACACTTTTGCGAGATCATCCGATGGTTCAATCACCTCGACGCGTACCCCGCCTCCTGGCACTGGGCCGCGAACGCGCATGATCCATCCGATAGTTTGCGCGAACGCCTCGCGCCGGAGTTTGCGTCCGGCCGGCCGGTTTGGTGCGCGGAGGTCCGTTCCGGCGGCCGGCGCGACATCGAATGGGCGGCGGTGCGCCGCGCCTTCGACGTCATTCCCGCCGGCGTCGAGCCGCTGGATCTGGCCGACTTTTCGCTGACGCCGGCGCGCGTGGATTTCTGGCGCCTCCGGCCTTGGTCTTCCACCGGCACCGTGTTGGAGGTGTATGTGCCGGAGCCGGGGATGCGCCTGGAACTCGACGCCCGCGCGGTGGGGGCCGGTGCGCGACTGATGCTCCGGCGGCGCCCCTCCCCCGCGAGCACGGAAGTGCTGGCGGACCGCGCCGCGGTCCGGGGAGCGAACTTTTTCGCGCTGGGTACTCACACCGGCCTGCTCGAGGTGGTGCTCAGCGCGCCGGCCGGTGTGCCGGCGGTGCCCGGCATCCGGCTCTACCGCGCCGCCGAACCCGTGCTGCTCGACTTTGACCCGACCGCCGAACCGTGGTGTGGCGCAACGCTCGGTGAGGGATTTCTTCTACCGCCGTATGGCCAGAGCTGCCCCCGAGTCTTCGGACGGGCCGAGGTGCGTGTCCCCGCGGACCTGGTCGGCCCCGACGGTGCGGACCTTCAACTGCGCTGGCGAGGGACTCGACTGGACCGCGCTCGTTCCATCGGCCTGCGGGTCAGCTCGGGCTCGCACTCGGTGGAGCTGCGCGCTCCCTGTGACCGCGCATTTCGGATCAGCGACGCCCGCGCCGCGCCGGCAGATCCGGACGGGCCAGTTGCGCGGCTCCACCTCGAGGTGCGGCCGGAGATGCCGGGACACGGCATCGAGATCGAATGGATCGCGGTGCGTGCCCGCCAAGCCGCCAAGCGTTGAGGCGTATTGTTTGCGGCGCACCGCCGTTTCGGCGATGATCACGGCGGTATGCACCCGAACGAATCAACCTCGTCGCTTGCGCCGCCGCCGTGGTGGCGGTCGCGCCGGTGCGCGGACGCCATCGCGACCGCCGCGGGTGTGGTGTTTTTGGTGCTGTGCATGGCGTTGCCGCTCGTCGGTCCGGCGGCGGCGCGGGGCTCCGGTTCGCCCGGCGCGACCCGCGCCGCACACTATCCGAAGAACGTCACCGCATTTCTGCTGATTTGGGTGCTCGCCGCGACGCTGACCGGCCTCGGCATCGCACTGCACCGCGGCCAGCGCGCCGATCGCGCGCGCCGCCACGTGCTGGCCGCGCTGATCACGCTGGCGGCATTGCTGGCGGGAATTCTTATCGCGTTCCTCACCGGGGCGCTGGCGGCCTGACGGGGCCGGGCGGTTCGCCCTCTGTGCCGGCTTCGGAAGTGTCGTCCACCACCAGCTCCGCATCCAGCGCAGCGCCGAACCCGCGAATGCGGCAGAGGTGCGCACCGACTTCAAGGAGCGCCCAAGAGGGCTCCTCGGGCGCGCTGTCCACGAGCCCCGCCACCGTGTAGTACAGTGCGCGGCCGATGCGCCGTACGTTCGGTTCATGACGATGCCCTTGGACGACAAGCACCGGTCGGCCACTCGTCGCGATGAGTCGACGCACCTGCGCACTGTTGCGCACGGCGAAGGGATCCGGCGGATCGAGGTCGAGCACCTGGTGCACCGCGATGAGCGCCAGCCCGCGCCCTCCCGCGAGTTCCCGCTCGAGCCACTCCATCTGCCACCCCGGAATCGTCGGATCGGTCCAGTTCAGATGACCGTCTCTCAACGGCGTCCCGTCGGGACGGAAGTTCGCGTCGAGCACGAGCCACCGCCACCCGCACAGCTCGAGCGCGAACGCGCCAGCGCCGGGCGGTGCGCCCGCGGGCTGACGGATCAGCGCAAGAAACTCATCCTTCGTGAAACAGTCCACGTCGTGGTTGCCGACCACGTGCAGCGCAGGCAGCCCCGCCCCCTGGAGGATTGCCTCCACGCGTGCGACCTCCGCAGCGGACCGCGCCCGGTCCGGTGGCCCGCACTCGTCCAGATCTTTCAAATCGCCAAGCTCGATGATCGCGCAGGCGCCGAACTCTCGGGCGCGGCGTACTACCGCCGCCAGCATCGAGGGCGCCTGCCGGTAGTGACGCCCGAGGCGATCGTCGGTCTCGCAGTAGTGGATGTCGCTGACCAGCGCGAAACGCCGAAGTGGGTAAAGTGGCTCTGCCATGGTCCACGAGCGTACACCGGGGATGTGGGCGGGACGACTGCCACCGCGGCGTCGTTGCGTTCAGCCGCCGACAACTGAACGCAACGCGCGACGCAGCCCCTCGAGGCTGAACGGCTTTTGCACAAAAGCGGCGAAGCCAGCGTCCGCATAGCGCCGCGCGACGTCGTGCTCGTCATAGCCGCTGGCCAGCACCACGGGCACGCGCGCGCTGATCGCACGCAGCTGGCGGCACGTCTCCGCGCCGTCCAGATGCGGCATCGTCAGATCAAGGATCACCGCCGTCAGCCGATCGTGGTGCGCACGGAAGACGCTGATCGCCTCGCGGCCATCCGCCGCGGCGATCACCTGAAACCCCAACCGCGTCAGCAGCCGCGAGGTGACGGAGCGCACAATGTCTTCGTCGTCCACCAGCAGCACCGTCCCTTGTCCGGTCCAGTCCGAGGTGGCGCCCACAGGCTCTTCCCCCAGCGGCGGGGCGGGCTCGGTCTGAACCGGGAACAGCACGCGGAAAATCGAGCCGAGGCCCGGCTCGCTCTCCACACCGATCATGCCGCGATGCGAGCGCACGATGCCCAGCACACAGCTGAGCCCCAGGCCGCGTCCCAGCATCTTGGTCGAGAAGAATGGCTCGAAAATGCGTGTGAGCTGGGCGGGCGAAAGACCGCAGCCGGTGTCCGCCACCTCCAGTACGACGTATCGGCCCTCCGGCCGGTCCTCCTGCAGCCGGTAGGACCGCAACTCCTTGCGGTCGAACGTGCGGACCTCGGTGGAGATGGAGATCAGACCGGTTCGCTCGCCGATCGCTTCCGCCGCATTGATGACGAGGTTCATCACCACCTGCTGGATCTGCGCGGGATCGCCTCGAATCGGAGGCAGATCGGGAGGGCAATGGAAGTGCAGCTCAATCTTGCGGGGTACCGACACCCGGAGCATCGGTTGCATTGCGAGCACCAGCTCGGACAGGTTCACCTGGCGAGGCGCAATCTGCGCGCGGCCGGCATACGCAAGCAATCGCTGGGTGAGTTCGGTTGCCTGACGCACCGCCCGCTCGGCCGCGAACAGGTCGGCACGTGCAGCAGAATCGGCGGCCAGGCCATCGGCGGCCAGCGAGATGTGCCCGAGCACCGCAGTGAGCAGGTTGTTGAAGTCATGCGCGATGCCACCCGCTAGCAGCCCCAGACTCTCCAGCTTCTGCGCCTGCTGCAGATCGCGTTCCAGCTCCACCAGCCGCTCGTTCGCCCGCTTGAGGGAGGTGATGTCCGCCAGATAACCCTGCCATTCGTCCGGCTCCCCCCCTTCCAGCCGCACCACCCGTTCCCATACCCAACGGGTTTCACCCGCCGCCGTCCGAATCGGATACTCGCCCTCCCAGGCACCGCGCTCACGAATCGTCGCCTCCCGCTCGCGTTCCACCGCCGCCCGGCTGGTTGCCTCGATCATCGCATCCAGCACACGGCTGGCCGGCGGCAGAAACTCGGTGGCCGGCAACCCCACCAGCGCCCGCACGCCCTCGCTGACAAATTTCAGCATACCTGGGCGGTCGGGACGGCCGCGGTACACGACGCCGGGCAGATTCCGGACCAGCGCGGACAGTTCCGCCTCGCGTGACTTCAGCTCTGCTTCCATCCGTTTGCGCTCCGTGATGTCGAGCGCGGTGAAAAGAACCTCCGCCTCTTCCGATGCGGGGCGCAGCATCACCGAACTCAGCCAGATGTCGCGCAGCTGGCCGTCCGCCCGCTGCCAGCGCGTCTCCAGCGTCGTCCGGCCAGTTTGGCGAAGCTCCAGGTAGTGCACCCGGCCAACGCGCTCGAACTCCGCGTCGTCCGGATACAGGATTCTCGTGCTGCGCCCGATCAGCTGGTCACGCGAATAGCCCGTCATTTCGCAGAGCCGTTCGTTGACGTCCTGGACGACGCGCCGACGGACCACGCCGATGCCGACCGGTACGGCCTCGAGCGTGCCCCGCAGTCGTTCCGCGGTGGCTTCGCGTAGCCGCACGGCTTCCTCCAGCGCGCGCGTGCGCTCGCGCACCAGCCGCCGCAAGACCGCGATCGCGGCGATCGCTCCGCCCCCCAGGATCAGGGTCGTCGCCAATACCGACACCACCATCTGCACCCAGTGGGCGTGCAACAGTGGCCGCCCGAACCATCGGCTTCGCAGCGCCGCATCCTCCGCGCGAGAGATCCGGTCGAACCCCGCCGCCACAACCGCGGCCAGGCCTTCCTCCCCCTTGCGAACCGCGCGGTGAAACCGGCCGGTATACATCATGAAGCCGATGCGGAAATGGTCCGCGTATCCCCATCGGAAGAGGTAAAACATCGCCGGTGGCCGGTCGACCGTGAACACGCGGACCACGCCTGCCGTCGCCGCCGCGAGCACCGCCTCGTAGCTCGGATACAGCTCTATGCGCGTCACGCCGTGCTCGCGCAGCCAATCCACCGCCGCATCGCCCGCTTTCGCGGCAACCACGAAACCACGGAGGTCCGCCGGGCCGGCCACCCCGCCGATGTCGCGGTGAACAAACAGTGGCACCTCGATCTCTGTATATGGCGGCAGAAACTCATACAGTTGGCGGCGCTCTGGTGTTTCAAAGATCGTGTCAATCACGTCCGCCTTGCCGCCCAGCAGCAGCTGCCGAGCCGTCGCCCAGTTCGTTGCCAGGAGCCGCGCCTCAATGGACGTCTTTTGCGACCACAACGCCCACAGCTCCGGGAGATAGCCGCGCAGTGCGCCGCTCGAATCGCGGAAAATGAAGGGGGGATAGTTGTCGTCCACCGCAACAGTGATGGAACGCAGCTGAAACTGCGCCGGGATCTGCTCATCGGAGCGCATGGAGAGCGATGTGGTTGCGCTCAGCAGCACCGCCAGGCACCACCAAAGACCCCTGCACCCCCCAATGAGCGGCTGTGCGGCGCTCCTCCCTCCTTTCACGTTCAAACTCGCGGTCTCAACCATGCCCTCGCTCCAGCAATGATTTTGAACCATTTGGGAAGATCGTCAAGTGACAGCCGCGCGCCAGCAGCAACGCCCCTTTCCCCCTCCATTCGCCAATCGGGAGGCTGGAAAAACCGGCGGCGAAATCACGCAACGGCCCACCGGCCTACCGAAAAGGTCCTTCCGCCAGCTGTTCCGATCCACGTTCGCCCTCGCCCCCCCCTCCGCGACTCTCATTCTGCTTGCGCCGCGCCGCCCGGGGCGGTATTAGGGCCACTTCGACCCGAGCCTCGAGGGCTCGCGACGCCTGTGAGGTGGACGATGGTGACGACATTGAAGTGTCCGTCGTGCGGTACCGCCCTGAAGTTGCGGGAAGGCTTCGTGAAGACGTTGAAGGAGTTCAAGTGTCTCCGTTGTGGAACGCCGATTCCACTTGGGGGCGTGGCGTCGCCTCCGGATGCCGCAACCTCGACACGGCACATCCCGGCCAGACCGATTTTACCCGATCGGGAGCCTGCGGCGCCGCCACCCGCCCCGTCGCCGACGGCCGGCGCCATTCAGGTGCCCTGTTCAGGTTGCGGGCGAGTGATGACCTTGCGGGCGGAACTCGCCGGCAAGAAGGTGCGATGCAAGCAATGCCAGGCGGTCACCCTCGTGCCGGAAGCGAGCGCATCGGCAGCCCCCGACGCGACCGCAACAGCCGCATCGCCCCCCCCCTCGGAAACCAGAGCCACGCCGCCGCCCCCACCGCCAGAGCCGGATGCCCAGCCGGTGGCGTCCGCCGTCCCCCCTCCCCCTTCCCCCGCGACGGCGGACGCCTCCGCTGCGTCATCCGTTAGCCCCCCTGCGGTTGACGAGCTGCGCCGTCGCGCGGAGAAAGCCGAGCTGGCGCTGCGGGCGCTCGCCACGCAACATGCGGAAAGAACCGCCGAGCTGTTGCACCAGATCGAGACGCTCAAACGCGAGCTCGCGGAGGCGCGCGCAGCCGGGAGCCTTTCGAAGGAGGCCGTACTGAAAGCGCTGGCGGAGTGGTCGGCCGAGCGCCGGCGACGTCTGGAGGAGGAGATCGCCGACCTCACACGCCGGCTTGGGGTCGGGTGAAAGTCGCCGCCGCGTGCCGGATCCCGCATGGAAACGGCGGCGTATCGCTCGTATAGTGAACAGATGAGCAGTCCGCGCTGTTGCAGTTGCACCGCCGGGCCTCCCGGACGGCCCCGCTGGGATGTCGAGGCGGCGCGGCGCGACTTTCCGGTGCTGCAGCAGACGGTGCGGGGCCGCCCGCTGGTTTATCTCGACAACGCGGCGACCAGCCAGAAGCCGGCCGAGGTCATTCAAGCGGTCTGTGAGTATTACGGTACCTGCAACGCGAACGTCCACCGCGCCTTTCACTTTCTTGCGGAGGAGGCGACCCGCCGGTACGAGGATGTGCGCCGCCGGGCGGCGGCGTTTTTCGGCGCGGGATCCCCGCGCGAGGTGGTGTTCACCCGCGGCACCACCGAAAGCATCAACCTCGTCGCATGGGGCTGGGGGCGCAAGCACCTGCGGCCGGACGACGCGATTGTCCTCACTGAGATGGAGCATCACAGCAACCTTGTGCCCTGGCAGATGGTCGCTGCGGCGACCGGCGCCCGGTTGCGGTTCGTACCGGTGCTCGGCGACGGCACGCTGGATCTCGCCGCCCTCGACCAGCATCTTGCCGACGGCCGGGCGCGGATTGTCGCGGTGACGCACGCCTCCAATGTGCTAGGGACCGTGAATCCGGTGGCCGAGATCGCCCGTCGCGCGCATCGCGCCGGCGCGCTCTGTCTGGTGGATGGCGCGCAGAGTGCTCCCCATCTGCCGATCTCGGTGCGGGATCTCGAGTGCGACTTCTACGTGTGTTCCGGCCACAAGATGTACGGGCCGACGGGGGTCGGACTGCTGATCGGCCGCGCCGCGCTGCTCGAGGCGATGGACCCGTTCATGGGCGGTGGGGAAATGATCGACCGCGTGGAGCTCGAGCGCTCCACCTGGGCGGAGGTGCCCCACAAGTTCGAGGCCGGAACACCGAACATCTCCGCCGTGATCGGTCTGGGCGCGGCCATCGCCTATCTCGAGCGCACGGACCGCGACGCGATCACCGCCTGGGAGGCCGACCTCACCCAGCAGGCGATCCGGACGCTGAGCGGGATGCCGGGCGTCCATGTCTTTGGCTCCGCCGCGGAGCGCCTCGGCGTGATTTCATTCTCGGTGGACGGCGTCCATCCGCATGACCTGGCCCAGTTTCTCGACGGCGAGGGCATCGCGGTCCGGGCCGGTCATCTGTGCTGTCAGCCTCTCATGCGGCGACTCGGCGTAGTCGCCGTCACCCGAGCGAGCCTCGCGTTATACAACACCCCCCTCGACATTGAACGTCTGGGAGCGGCAATCGTCCGCGCCCGCGCATATTTCTGCCGTGGAGCTTGACGATCTCTATCAGGAGGTGCTGCTCGACCACTACCGGTCGCCCCGACGCGCCGGCGCGGTCAACGACGAGGAACTTGCGGCGGAGGAAGTGAATCCTTCCTGCGGCGACCACATCCGCCTGGCCGTGCGAATTGAAGACGGCCGAATCGCGGACGTGCGCCATCAGAGCCGGGGCTGCGCAATTTCGATGGCCTCGGCTTCGATCATGGCCGACTTCGCGGCTGGGCGGACGCCGGCGGAATTCCGTCGCGCCGCCGACACGGTGATCGCAATGCTCCGCGGCGAGCGGCCGTGGGATCCGTCGGCAGTTCCGGATCTGGAGGCACTGGGCGGCGTGCACCGATTCCCGATGAGAGTCAAGTGCGCAACGATGTGCTGGCACGCAATGAAGAAGGCGCTGGACGCGCGCGGCGTCTAAGCGTGCCCGAGTCAAAGCATGTAAAAGTTAAAGACTCGTGGTCATCTGTTTGTGAGTTTCTATTTGAAGTAAATCAATGCTCATTTGTATGTTGACACGGAACCCATGGTATCTGGCTTCGTTGTGGATCTCTTTCTGCTGATACGTACGCGCTGGTCGACAACTTCCTTCCCGAATGGACGTCTTTCATAGGACCTCTTCGTCATTACCTCGCTTTTTGTAATTTGATCCGAGGCTTTTTCGGTTGACATCTCAGCAGACCTGTGCAATTATGGTCCAAAAACAGGACTGGAGCGCTGAGATGATAGCTCAACCATCGGACGGTGCGCAGGCGTTGATTCGATGCCTCGAAAACGAGGGCGTCGAATACATCTTCGGTTACTCAGGTGGGGCGGCCATCCCGATTTTCGACGCGATCGTCACCACGAAGACGAAGATCCGGCTAATACTCGTGCGCCATGAGCAGGGAGCCGCGCACATGGCCGACGGATATGCGCGGGCGACCGGCAAACCCGGCGTGGTGCTGGTGACCAGCGGGCCGGGCGCGACGAACACCATCACCGGCATCATGACCGCGCACATGGACTCGGTTCCGATCATCGTCATCAGCGGTCAGCAGATCCGTTCGATGATCGGGAAGGATGCCTTTCAGGAGGCGGACATTTTCGGCATCACGATGCCGATTGTGAAGCACAGTTACCTGGTGAAGGAGACCAATGACATTCCGCGGGTCGTGCGGGAGGCGTTCTACATCTGCAGCACGGGCCGCCCTGGTCCGGTAATCATCGACATTCCGAAGGATGTTTCGGCGGGGCCGTTCTCGGGCGATCTGCACCCGCCGATGGATCTGCCGGGCTACTGCCCGCCGGGCGACCACGTGGACGAGGGGGTGATTCAGCAGATTGCGGAGGCGCTGAGCAAGTCCCGGCGGCCGGTGCTGCTGGCCGGCCACGGCGTGTTGATCGCGGGCGCGACCGCGGAGCTGCGGATGCTCGCAGAAACCCTGCAGGCGCCGGTGGTCACCACGCTGCTGGGCAAGGGCGCCTTTCCGGAGTCGCACCGGCTTTCGCTCGGCTGGATGGGCATGCACGGCACCGCGTACGCGAACAAGGCGGTGGTGGAGTGCGATCTAATCATGTCCATCGGTTCCCGCTATGACGACCGCATCGTCGGGCAACCGTCCCGCTTCTGCCGCAACGCGACGCGGATTCACATCGACGTGGATCCGGCCGAGATGGACAAGATGATCCCCTGCCACATTCACTGTGTCGCGGATGCGCGGGTGGCGCTACGAGCGCTGTTGCCCCACGTCAGCCGCCTGCCCACGGAGGAGTGGCTGGCGCACCTGGACGAATACAAGCGCCGCTACCCGCTGCACTACAAGCGCAAGGGCGGCCTGAAGATGCAGCACGTGATTGACGAAGCCTGGAAGCTGACCGGTGGCCGCGCGATCGTCGTCACCGACGTCGGTCAGCATCAGATGTGGGCTGCGCAGTTCTACCGTACCGACTACCCGAACAATTTTCTGTCCTCCGGCGGCGCCGGAACGATGGGATACGCGCTGCCGGCCGCGATCGGTGCACAGTTTGGCCGGCCCGGCGAACTGGTGCTGGTGTTCTGCGGCGACGGCGGCTTCCAGATGACGATGTACGAACTGGCGACTGCCGCGCTGCACCGACTGCCGCTGAAGATCATCCTGTTGAACAATCACTATCTCGGCATGGTCCGCCAATGGCAGGAACTTTTCTATGACGACCGACGCTGCGGGGTGGACCTCGAGGGCAATCCGGACTTCGTGCGGCTCGCGACCGCCTATCAGGGTGTGCGCGCGTGGAACCTGCGGCGCGCGGGCGACGTCCGACGCGTGCTGGCCCGCGCGTTCGCGTACAACGACGGTCCGTGCCTCATCAACGCGGAGGTGGAAAAGACCGACAACGTCTTTCCGATGGTGCCGGCCGGCAAAGCGCTCGAAGACATGATCATCGAGCGGCCCCGCCACCGCATGGAGAAGCCGACCGGCTCGACCTGAGCCAGGAGATGGATCGATGAGCCCGACGAATCCCCGAATGGAAACTCACACGATCAGCGTCTACGTCGCGAACAAGCCCGGCGTGCTCGCGCGCATCGCGCAGGTGTTCGCCCGTCGCGGCTACAACATCGATGCGCTCGTCGTCTCGCCGGTGATTGATACGCACTTCTCCCGCATGACGATCACCCTCAACGGGCATCCCGACGGTCTGGACCAGGTGATCGCGCAGACGAACAAGCTCGTGGACGTGATCCGCTGCGTGGAGCACAGTGGCGAGGACTCGGTCGTGAAGGAAATGGCGCTGATCAAAATCGCGGCGGGGGAGGGCGACCGTACCGCCGCGCTCCAGATCGCCGCACACTTCGGCGCAAAGACGGTGGATCTGACACCGACCTCGATGATCCTGCAGGCGACGGGCGACTCCTCGAAACTCGACGCGATGATCTCGCTGCTGGAACGATTCAAAATCATCGAGCTGGTCCGCACCGGCAAGGTGGTGATGGTCCGCGGCGACCAGGTGACCTGAGCGGACCGCTTGGGCTGCGGCGCCGGCTTCGTGTAGGATCGCGCCGCGGAACATGTGGAGGGCACGGCCATGAGCGACCTCCCCCGGGAAAGCTCCCCGTTCGAGTTGCGCGCCGCGTTTCGTGACCCCTTCCGGCAGCGGCTGTTCGATCTGATGCGCGGCTCGCTCGAGCGGTTTCTGCAGCTCGACCAGCTCGACCGCCTGTACCGTGCGACGGTTTCGGCCGCGGGTCGGGAGGACTTTCTGGAAGCCGCGATGAGGGCGGTCGGCGTGCGCGCGGAGCTCTTGGAGGACGATCGCCGCCGCATCCCCGCCGAGGGCCCCGCGATGGTGGTTGCGAACCACCCGCTGGGCGGGGTGGATGCGCTGGTGCTACTGGTGCTGTTCCGCCGCATTCGTCCGGACGTTAAGCTGCTCAGCAACTATCTGCTGCAGCGGATTCCCGAAATGCACCAGTACGCGATCTTTGTGGATCCCTACGGCGGCTCCGAGGCCGCGCGCGCGAATCTGCGGCCGATGAAGGAGTGCGTCCGCTGGCTGCGGGACGGTCACGTGCTGATCGTCTTCCCGTCGGGCGACGTGTCGCGCTTGAAGCTGCTCGAGGCGCGGGTGACGGATCCCCCCTGGAACGCGACCGTCGCAACCATGATCCGGATGGCCCGCTGTCCCGTGCTGCCGGTGTTCGTGGAGGGCCGCAACAGTGCCTGGTTCCAGGCGCTCGGCCTGCTGCATCCGCGGGTTCGTACCGCAATGCTGCCGCGCGAGTTTATCCGCAAGCGAGGGCACACGATCGGCGTTCGGGTTGGTTCGCTGATCCCGTTCGCGCGGCTGGAGCCGTTGGCCGACGACGATCTCGTCGCCTACCTGCGGCTTCGCACCTATGTGCTGCGCGGCCGCAGCGAAACGCGCGGCGGGGCCGCGCCGCCCCCCACCCCGGTCGCCCCCCCGCTGCACCCCGAGACCATCGCGCAGGACGTGATGCTGCTGCCACCCGATGCGTGCCTGCTGGAGGCGGACAAGCTCGCAGTCTACTGCGCGCCCGCGGACCGCATTCCCAACCTTCTGCATGAGATCGGCCGTCTCCGTGAGATCACCTTCCGCGCTGCCGGCGAGGGGACCGGCCGCGACATTGATCTGGACCGCTTTGATGCCCACTACCTGCATCTCTTCCTTTGGAATCGTGCCACGCGGGAGCTGATCGGCGCCTATCGCATCGGCCCCACCGACCTGATCCTGCCACGGTTCGGCAAAAAGGGCCTTTACACCAGCACGCTGTTCCGCTACTCCCGCCGCCTGCTCGACACGATGGGGCCGGCGCTGGAACTGGGTCGCTCGTTCGTGCGGCCCGAGTATCAGCGCACATACTCGCCGCTTCTGCTGCTCTGGAAGGGCATCGGCCGATTCATCCTCCGCGAACCCCGCTACCGGCATCTCTTCGGGCCGGTCAGCATCAACAACGAGTACAATTCCCTTTCACGGCAGATGATGGTGCAGTTTCTTCGCGCCAACCGTCTGGACACCCGCTGGGCACGCCACGTGCGCCCGCGTCATCCTCCTCGCGTCCTGCCGCTGCGCGAACGGTGGAACCCCGAGCTGTTCCGCCGGGTGGTGCGCGACACCGACGACATCGCGGAACTGATCGCCGACATTGAGCGGGACCAGAAGGGCATCCCGGTGCTGCTGAAACAGTACCTCAAGCTCGGCGGCCGCCTGCTCGGGTTCAACGTGGATCCGAACTTCAGCGATGTGCTCGACGGTCTGATCTGGGTGGATCTGCTCGAGGTGGACCCGAAGATTCTGGTCCGGTTCCTCGGCGAGACGGACGCGGCGCGCTTTCTCGCCTTCCATGGCCGCCGACTGCCCGAGAGCACGCCGTCGGCCTGAGGCGCACCGCAGCGCTCACCAGAACGCTACATAGAAGCCGCCCACCGCCGCCAGTACCGCGGCCCCTGCCGCGAACACCAGCGGCGAGGTGTGCGCCTCGAGCGGCCGCCGCTCCGGCAGCATGCGCGGTTCGCGTAGCGGAGCCCACAACGTGATCAGGCCGATCAGGAGCAGATCCAACTGAAACGCCACTGCAACCTGGACCAGAAAATGCAGATTCGGCGCCCACCGTTGGAACACGCCGTAGAACAGCGGCCCGGCCAGCAGCCCCGCCACACCGGCCGCCGGCGGCGCGTGCGGCACAAGGAACCCCGCCACGAACACCGCGACCACGCCCGGCCAGATGTACCCCTGAAACTGCTGAATGAACTGAAACACCCCACCCCAGCGGGGGTCGTCCAGGCGGGGCGCCAGCATTGCGCCCAGCGCGACAAACGTGAGCGTCAGCACGCGGCCGATCGCCACCAGCCGGCCTGGCGGCGCGTCCGGATCGAACCAGCGCTGATACACATCCATCGTCACGATCGTCGCGGCGGAGTTCAGCATCGACGCCAGCGAGCTCACGACCGCGCCCGCAATCGCCGCCAGCATGAAGCCGCGCAGCCCCGCTGGAACGAGCCGACGGATGAGCGTTGGGAACGCGTCATCCGGCCGTAACAGTTCCGTCCCGTACAGGTGCTGCGCCATGATCCCGGGCATCACGATGGCGAACGGCACCAGCAGCCACAGTGCGCCCGCGAAAATCACGCCCAACTGCCCATCGCGCAACGAACGCGCCGCGAGGTTGCGCTGCACGATGAACTGGTTCAGTCCGCAGTAGTACAGTTCGACGATCCACATCCCTCCCACCACCCCGGTCCATGGCAGCCCTGCGTGCTCCGCCGGCAACACCATGTGCAGCCGCCCCCCCTGGGCCGCCACCAGCGCCGCCCATCCCCCGCAGGCGCGCAGCCCCAGCCCAAACACCAAGATTCCGCCGAGCAACAGCGCAATCCCCTGAAACAGATCCGCCCACGCCACCGCTCGCAGACCGCCCCAGCTCGTGTACAGCGCCGCGACCGCCGCCACCATCCATGCTCCCCGCTGGAGCGGGATCCCGAAAATCGCGCGCAGCGTCAGTGCACCCGAGTACAACACCGCGGTGAGCAGCACACCGACGTACACCACCACCGTCAGCACCGCCATCAGCGAGCGCGCCGCCGCGTTGTACCGGTACTCCAAGAACTCCGGCATCGTGTAAATGCCCGCGCGCAGAAACCTCGGCAGCAACGTCCAGGCAATCAACACGACTGCGACCGACCCCATCAGCTGCCAGTTGCTCACCGCCAACCCAACGCCGCCCGCCCCCTGGCCCGCCATGCCGACGAACTGCTCGGTCGAAATGTTCGCGGCAACTATCGAAATGCCGATCAGCCACCACGGCAGCGCCCGGCCGGCCAGAAAATAGTCCGCGCTGTCCGGCCGCCGTGCGCTTTTCCACAAACTGACACCGATCACCACCGCGTAAAACGCAGCGGCCACCATCCAGTCCCATCCGCTCAGCCCCATCGCCACCTCGCCGAGCCGCCGCTCACCGAGAATGCGGCGACGACTCGCAAAAACCGTGCACCGCGCCCGACGCGTCCGACACGTACAGCCAGCCGTCCGAGACCGCCACCGATCCCGCAATCGCCGCCCCCAACTCGTAGCTCCAGAGCACGGCGCCGTCTTGCAGCCGCAGCGCCCGCAGCCGTCCGTCGTCGGCCCCCACCCAGACCGTCTCGCCCGCGACCACCGGCGAACTGTCCACCGCGCCGCGCACCTCGCGAACCCATGCGACCCGGCCACTGTCTCGCCGCACCGCGACCACACGTCCGCCGCGATCTCCGATCACCACCAGTTCGCGCGTCAGCGCTGGGCTCGACACAAACGCCGTCGCGTTCGTGTCGGTCAGGCGCCATCGGACCTCCCCCGACGCCGTGTCAATCCCCAACAGTTCCGCGGCGTGCGTGGCGACCACCACCAAGCCTCCGTCCACCGCCGGCGAGGCCGCCACGTAGCTGCCAGCCTCCACCACCGAACGCACGGCGCCGTTCGAGAGCGACAAGATGTACAACCGGCCGTCGCAGCTGCCGACCCACACGTCCGCGTCGGCGAGCGCGGGCGTCGCATGGAGGTAACCCTCTGCGGAAAACTTCCAGAGCGAGCGGCCACTGGAGCCGTCCAGACAGTGCAGCGTGGCGTCGTATGAGCCGACCAATACGCGCCAGCCGCCGTCCACGCGCGCCGCATTCGCAGAACCTGCAATGCGCCCCTGACCACGGTGACGCCAAAGCTGCCGACCATCGGCTTGGCGCACCGCGAACAGCCCCCCCTCGTCCGTGCCCACCGCGACGATATCGCCAAACGCGAGGGGTGGCGCATCGGCCGCGCCCTCCGTCGGCGCAGTCCACAGCCGTTCCCCTGTCCTTCGGTCCAGCGCCACCAGAGCGTTCGACAGGCTGCCGATGTACACGCGCCCCCCCGCAACCACGGGCGACGAGTTGGGCGCCGCGCCGACCCTCGCACTCCAGACGCGGCGAAGCGGGGCGGAGAGCGGAGCTGCCGCAACACCCCGCAGCGCCGCGTCGCCACGGTGGATCGGCCAGTCATTCGCCCCCACCGCATCGACGGCGCAAATGCTCAGCAGCGCAGCGCCCCACGAATGAAGCCGGTACATCACGTCTCCACCATTGCATGCCCGGCTCGGCGTCCGCAATACTTTACGGCCGCCTGCCACCTCCGGCCGGTGGCCGTCCCTTCCCGCCCCGCGGCGCCATCGCCCGAGGGATTGGCGGCCATCCACCGTGTCCAATCCCCAACATGGTTCGCCCTCTCCCTTCTGCCGCCCCGAGGTGGCCGCTCGTCGCGCTCTGCTCCCTCCACGGGCGGCGCGGACCGCACTCTTCAGCGCTGGCCGACCCTCTTTCGCGACTTGCGAAGAAACAGCAACGCCTCCTCCGCTTCAAGGTTGTCGTCGTCGCGCATCGGCCGGACGGTGCCGTTCGCACAGGCGTAGCCACTGAGGATCTCCACCCCCTCCCGCGCCGCCCACTCGAGAAAGTCGCGCAGCGTGAAGAGGTGAATGTTTGGCGTGTCGTACCAGCGGTAGGGCAGCCGCTCCGTCTCCGGCATCCGCCCCTCGAGCATCAGCGACAACCGCACCCGCCACCACGCGAAGTTCGGAAACGAAACGATGCCCTGCCGACCCACCCGCAACATCTCCCGCAGCACGGTCAGCGGGCGATGCAGCGTCTGCAGCGTCTCCTCCAGCACGACGAAATCGAACGCGCGGTCCGCAAAGCCGGCTAGCCCCTGGTCCAGGTCGCACTGGAAGACCGGCACGCCGCGCTCGATGCACCGCATCACCTCCGCGGCGTCCAGCTCGATGCCCTGCGCCCGCACGGCCCGCTGCCGCATCAGCGCGGCCAGCAGTTCGCCGGATCCGCATCCCAGATCGAGCACGGAAGCACCACGCGGAATCGTGCGCACAATGATCGGGTCCTGCCAACGCCCCGGCGACGTTGCCACCCGCCGCGTCACGTACCGGCGGTAGCGGTCCACCAGATCACCCCGCCCCGACGCCGCCTGCAGCGCCGGGTCCAGCCAGCACAGCACACGTTCCGCTTCTGCACATCGGCGACAACGCACCGCCGGCACCGGTCGCCGCCCGCGCCGCTCAACACCGCTGGTCATGCGCACCCACCCGACTCGAGAAACGCCCGGACGAGACGTCCGACCTCGTCCACCTGCACTAAAAACGCGTCGTGCCCGAGATCCGAGGGCACCTCGACGTACGTGACCGTTTTCCCGGCGCGGCACATCGCCAGCGCCAGCTCCGCGCTTTGCCGCGGCGGGTAGAGCCAGTCCGACGAAAACGATAGCAACATCGTGCGAGCCCTGACTCGCCGACACGCCCGGACCAGATCACCGCGGCCCCAGGCCTCCGCCGCATCGTACAGATCCATCGCGCGGGTGATGTAAAGGTAGCTGTTCGCGTCGAACCGCTCGACGAAGGCGCGTCCCTGGTGCGAGAGATAACTTTCCACCTCGAACGCGATCCCAAACCCGACCGCCTGGCCTGGATCGCCCCAGCGCCGCCGCCCAAACTTCAGATGCATCCCCCGCTCGGAAAGATAGGTGATGTGCGCCATCATCCGGGCGACCGCCAGACCGGTGTTCGGCTTCGGGCCTCCATCGTAGAAATCCCCGTTTCGAAAGTTCGGGTCGGTCAGAATCGCATGCCGGCCGACTGCATTGAACGCAAGCCCTTGCGCGGACAGCCGCGCCGATGCGCATAGCACCAGGCAGTTGTTCACACGCTCCGGATAGCGCAGCGCCCACTCGAGCGCCTGCTGCCCGCCCAGCGACCCCCCGATCACGGCGTGCAACCGTTCGATGCCGAGGTGGTCCAGCAGCATCGCCTGCACTCGCACCCAGTCGCCAACAGTCACCGTCGGAAACCGCAACCCGTAGGGCCGCCCGGTCTCGGGGTCCGTCGAAGCGGGTCCGGTGGTTCCATAGCAACTCCCGAGCACGTTGGAGCAGATCACATGCCAACGCCGGGTGTCGATCGCCTTGCCCGGCCCGATCATGCCGTCCCACCACCCCGGCCGCCGCAACCGCCAGGTGCGGCCTGTCCGCCGCGCGTTCCGGTCCCAACCGGCCGCATGCGCATCACCGGACAGCGCATGTAGCACCAAGACCACGTTGTCGCGGTCGGAGTTCAGTTCCCCGTAGGTCTCGTACTCAACGTCCACCAACCTGAGCACCCCGCCCTGCTCGAGGTGGAAGGGTCGCCGTGCGTCCGCCAGCCGAACCGTACGGGCCTCCGTCCAGCCCACCGATGTGGGACTGTCCGGCGGATCGTATTTGCGCGTTCGACGCATCAACGTGTGAGGATGACAATAAGACTTTAGATTAGCGCAGCTCTCGGTCCCCGTCCATTCGGCCGGCGCCAGCTGGCGGCAGCCGAATCGCATTGGTGCCGCGGAGATGCTAGAACAACCGGCGTGGATAAGACCGCCGGCACAGCAACGCCGCGTCCCATCGCCTGGCTGGGCCAGGGCCGCGTGTGGAAACGACTGCGCGGCGCGCTGGAGCGAACGGGGATCCCCATTCACTCCCTCACCGCCCCACCATTGCGCCCCCAAATACCTGCAGGCGCGGTGGTCGTGATCGAGTCGAGCACCGACGAGGAGATCGCGGAGCTCTGGACACTCGCCGACGAAGCGCTCATCTCGCTACCCCTGCTGTGGATCATGCCCTCCGCGCCGCCCCCATCGGCCCGCGATCCGCGCATCGTGTACCTGCCGCCCACCGCGTTGTCGCCGGCCGGTGGTGTCGAGATTCTCCGCGGCTGGTCGCTGTGGGCCAGCTGTCCCGGTGCGGCTCCGCCCAACTACCTTTGTGATCATCTCCCCGCCCCACTCGCCCGATTGGCGCCGGACGGGCGCCTGGTGGCCGCCAACCTCGCGCTGCGCAAGCTGCTGGCCGAGGACGATCCCGCGGCGCTGGCGGACTGCCTCCACCCCGACGATCGCGCCCGCGCGCAGGACGCCTGGCGACGACTGCAGGCCGGTGAATCGCTCGTGCACTTTGCCGCCCGCTGTCGGCATCACGATGGTTCGTGGCGCGCGTTTTCGTGGAGCGCAACCCGCGCGCCCGGAGACCCTCCCGTCGTCATGATCGGCCGGGACGTCAGCGTGATCATAGCCGCAGATGAGCGAATCCGACAGCTTGAAGCCGCGGTGGAGGCCGCCGCGAACGGCATCCTCGTCACCGACGCTGATGGCCGGATCCAGTGGGTCAACACGGCGTTCTGCACCATGACCGGCTACTCACGGGAAGAGGTCATCGGCCAGTTTCCCCGTCTGCTGAAGTCCGGACGCCACGACGCCGCCTTCTACGAACAAATGTGGGCGACGATCCTCCGCGGACGGGTGTGGCGCGGCACACTCGTGAACCGGCGGAAGGACGGCTCGCTGTACACCGAGCAGATGACCATCACGCCGCTGCGGCGAGCTGATGGTTCGATCGACCGGTTCATCGCGATCAAGGAGGACGTCACCGAGGCGGAGACCATGCGCGAACAGCTGGCGCAGGCCGCGCGCATGGAGAGCGTCAGCCGGCTCGCCGGCGGCATCGCGCACGATTTTAACAACCTGCTGCAGACGATCCTCGGATACCTCGAGTTCGTCGCCCCTCGCTTTCCGGAGAACGATCCAGGGCGTGCAGACATCGAGACGATCCGCTCCGCCGCACGACAGGCGGCAGACCTGACGCGCCGCCTGCTGGCGTTCAGCCGACGGCAAATCATCGAACCTCGGCCGATTCAGCTGAATGACGTGCTGCGCAGTCTCACCGAACTGGTTCGGCGCGTGATCGGCGAACAGATCGTGGTGACGTTGCAGCTGGATCCGCAGCTGCCGCTGGTGCTGGCCGATCCCGGCCAAGTGGAGACCGTGGTGCTCAACCTCGCGGCGAACGCGCGGGACGTAATGCCGCAGGGCGGCCGGTTGACCATCTCGACCCGGCCGGTCACGTTCCAAACCGAAGATGTCGCCATCTACACAGATGCACGCGCCGGCACGTTTGCATGCCTTTCCATCAGCGATACCGGACCCGGAATCCCAGAAGAGGTTCGCCGTCACATCTTCGAGCCGTTTTTCACCGCGAAGGGCTGGGGCCGCGGCACCGGTCTGGGGCTCGCGACTGTGTATGGCATTGTGCACCAGCACGGCGGCTGGATCCACGTGTACAGCGAGCGGGGACAGGGCGCGTGTTTTCGCATCTATTTACCGACCGCCACTGCAGAGGCGCCGCCGACCACGCGTCCGCCGCCGCCCAGCCGGCCACGACACATCTTGGTGATCGAGGATGAGGTCAGCATCGCCCGGCTCGCGAC
The DNA here is from genome assembly GCA_026417735.1 of Kiritimatiellia bacterium. Classification (NCBI taxonomy): domain Bacteria; kingdom Pseudomonadati; phylum Kiritimatiellota; class Kiritimatiellia; species Kiritimatiellia bacterium. The sequence goes on along the minus strand of JAOACR010000007.1, from coordinate 91,058 downwards.
GCGCGTACTGGAGGAGGCGGGCTATCGGGTCAGCTTCGCTCAGAACGCCGCGGCCGCACGCGCGCTCTTCGAGCAGCAAGCGCAGAGCGTGGATCTGATCTTTTCGGACGTCGTGTTGCCGGACGGCAACGGCATCGAGCTGGTGGACGAATTCCGCCGGCTCCGCCCCGACGTTGCCGTGCTGCTCGTCAGCGGATATCCGGACGATTACTCCCGCTGGGAAACGATCCGTGAGCGCGGATGGCCGTTCTTGCAAAAACCCTATCCGGCCGCCGACCTCCTGACGGAGGTGAATCGCGTGCTCACGAGTGCGCAGGCGCAGGGATCCTCGGCGTCGAACCGCTGAGGCGAGCGCGGCCCGCGCAAACAATTTTTACGCACGCTCACACGTCAAGGGAACATGCCCGGCAGAGCGCGGTGGCGGTTGGGTTTTGTGTTGATCTCGCTGAACGCCCCGGCGCCCTGGTGCGCCCTCAGCGAGCCGACTGCGGGTCTGCGAATGGACCCGCTCGACGAGCAGGCGCTCCGGTGGCAGGCCGTGACGGCCGCGGTCCGAGGAGTGCTGGTGAGGCCCGTCGGCCGGGGGCCGTTTCCCGGCATCGTGGTCAGTCACGGTCTCGGGGGCAGCGCCGCATCATTTGGACTCGCCAAAGCACGCGAGTTCGCCCGCTGGGGAATGGTCGCGGTCGCACCCGACTACACCCACGCTCGCGCGGAAGACGGCCCCGGCGGTCCATCCGCCGACCGCACCACCTTCGGGGCGAGTGCCGAGAACGTGCGACGCGCCCGCTTCTGCGTCGAGCTGCTGCGCCGTCATCCGGACGTCGACACACACCGACTCGTCGCCTACGGACACAGTATGGGTGGCTTCGTGACCATCGCGCTGGCGGCAGAGGAGCCGCTGAACGCGGCCGTGATCACCGCCAGCGGCATCGCACCGCGGGAGGGGTTTCCCGCCCCCGCGCCAACGGTCGCGCGGCGTATCCGCTGTCCGATGCTAATGCTGCACGGAGCGGACGATCGGGTCGTGCGCCCTGAGCAGTCCGAAGCGCTGAAACGTCTGCTGGACGAGGCCGGTGTGCGCAATCAACGAATCGTCTGGCCGAGTGCCGGCCACGATCTGGACCGTACCCATGCAGCCGAGCTCGCCTCTACGGTCCGCGCATGGTTGCAGGACCACGGACTTCTGCCAACATCGCCGCGGGCGGCCCCAGCGGCTCCCCCCGCGCCTACCGATGCGCCGTTGTGGCGCTGATCAGCGCCGTTGACTTCACCACCCCCCTTGAGGATGTTCTGGGCGGATGGAACAGAGTGCGCCACAGTGGTATCTGCGATCGAATGTGGCGGGCGCGATCTTCGGACCGGTCGCGCCAGAGGTGCTGCGCGAGTGGGCCCGCGACGGCCGCGTGGGCCCGGAGGACGAGGTCTCCCCGGACGGCCAGCACTGGGCCAGTGCACCGCAGATCGCCGAGCTTGAGCTGCAGTGGTGGATGAAGCTGCCGGACGGCCGCTGGTACGGTCCGGTGCACCTGCAGGCCGCCGCCGCCCTGGCCGAGGAGCACGGCCTGCCGACCGACCTGCCGGTCCGTCGCGGCGAAAACGGGGTCGAGCTGCCGCTGTGCCGCGCGCTGGCTCAGCAGACCCCGTCTTCGTGGCAGGCGCCCCCTCTGGATGAACGCCGAATGCTCGACGATCTCCATCGCGCGCTGGGCATCCGTCGCCGCGACTGAACGGTTCTCGCCCTTCGGATCGCGCCCCCACGTCGGATGTGGTAACGTTGCGGTGGATGAAGAAGGGAGTCGCGTCGATGCAACTCCGGAGGATGTTCGCAGCGTGGCTGGCGGCCGCCGGGGCGGCGCTGGGCGCCGACCCCTGGCGCGTCGCAGTCCTTGAGTTTGAGAATCAGACCGGCGCGCGGAGCGAACCGGCGCTGGGTGGCGCGGTCGATCCGGCGGCGCTGGCCGCGAAGGGAGTGTCCGCACTCGGCCGTTTGTGGGCAAACCGGCCCGGTTTTGTGCTGGTGGATCGCCGAGACCTCCTCGCGCAGATGACGAATGCCCGACCATCGGACCCGACCCCCGCGCCGATCCGGATCGCTCAGGCGGTGAATGCGGACCTATTGCTGCGGGGCTCGCTGCAGGCGCTGTCGGTTGGCAAGACCGCGATCCGTCAGGGCGGTCACCAGGTGGATATGGCGACGGTCACATTGCGCGTCGGGCTCGAAGCGCTGGACGCGACGGACGGCGCCGTGATCGCGTCCGCGGTCGGCAGCGCCAGTCGACAGGTCCGCCAAACGGAAAACCTTCAGACTGTGCTGGGCGAGGCGGAGCTGCTGACGATGCTCGATGAAGCGCTGGCGGCCGCTGCCCCGGAGATGGAGAAGGTGCTCGCGCAGCGCCGCGCCGAAGTCGCGGAACGCCCGACTGTGCGGGTCAGCATCCGCACGAGCGCGGACCCCGCGCTGGTGGAGCTCGACGGCATGCTGATTGGCACCACGCCGATCGAAAACTTCCGCGTGGCGAAGGGCGACCACGTGCTGACCATCGGCCGTGCGGGCTACCGGGACATTCGCAAGCGCATCTTGTTCGACCGCGACCTGCAGATTGAGGTGCCGATGATCCGCACCGAACTCACCGCCGAGGAGCTGAAGGACGTCCTCGACAAGGCTCGCGTACATGCGGTGATCGGAGAACCGGGCCTGACCATTCTGCCGCTGCAGTGAGCGGCGCCGCCCAACCGCCCGCCGGCCCGACCGCACCGACCGAAGCGCGGCGGGGCGTTCATGACCTGCTGCGGGACCCGGCGCAACGCTCCTGGGCGAAGTATCGGCGGGCGGTGGTGGGCGAAGTGGGTACCGGGGCCTTCCTCTGGTACGAACTGTGCACCGGTCTCTTCGGCGATTGGCCCGGTGCGCTGGGGTACTGGCTCCGCGGGAGGTTCTACCCTTCGCTGTTTCGTAGCTGCGGCCGGCAGGTGATCTTCGGCCGCGGCCTGACGCTGCGGCACCCGCGACGGATCACGATCGGCCACCGCGTCACGCTCAGCGACGGCGTGGTGCTGGATGCCAAAGGCAATTCCGGCGAGGGAATCGTCATCGGCGACGAGGTGTTCATCGGCCTCCACACAGTGGTGACCACCACCGATGGCACCATCGAGCTGGCGCGCGGCTGCAACATCGGCGCCTGGTGCCGGATTGGATCCTACGGGCGGACCCGTATCGGGGAGAAGGCTCTGCTGGCCGCATGGGTGTATGTGGTCGGCGCCGGTCACGAAACGAGCCGCACGGACATTCCCATCCTCGATCAGCCCTACACAACACGAGGAGGCGCCGAGGTCGGCGACGGTGCCTGGATCGGTGCAAAGGCCACGGTGATGGACGGCACGAAGGTCGGCGCCCATGCGATTGTGGGGGCGCACGCGCTGGTCACCGCCGACGTGCCGGCCTGGGCGATTGCGGTCGGCATTCCCGCGCGCGTGACCGGCTTCCGGCCCGGCGCACCGGTTTCCTGAGTCCCGACCCCTAGGGAACGGTCGCGCGCGCCGCGGCGGACAGCACCGCGGGTTCCGGCTATAGCAGCTTCAACCGCGGCAGGTCCTGCAAGTCCACCATACCGACGACCCGCCCTTCGCGATCCACTACGACAAGATCGTCAATCGCGTGTTCGCGAAAGGCTCTCAGCACATCGACCGCCAGCCGGTCGGCCTCCACGCACACCGGATCCCGCGTCATGACCTCCGAGATCGGCCGCTCACCCGGATGGATGCCCGCGGCCATCTGCCGGCGCAGATCGCCATCGGTGAAAATGCCGGCCAGACGGCCCCGGTCATCCACGACGGCGACCGATCCGGCGCGGGCGCGCGTCATCGCGAGCACCGCGTCGCTCACCCGCGCCGTCACATCCACCGTCGCCAGACGTGAACCGGTGCGCATGATGTCGCGCACCCGCAGCAGCAGCGCCCGGCCGATCGCACCGGCGGGATGAAGCTTCGCGTAGTCCTCCCGGCCGAACCCCCGCGCCTGCAGCAGCGTGATCGCAAGTGCGTCGCCCACCGCGAGCATCGCGGTGGTGCTGGCGGTGGGCGCGAGATTGAACGGGCAGGCCTCGCGACGCACGCGCACGCGAAGCACCGCATCGCACAACCGCGCCAGCGGGCTGCGCTCATCGGCCGTGAACGCCACGATCGGTGGTCCGAGGCGCCGTAGCGCGGGAACCAGCTGCAACAGCTCGTCCGATGCGCCGCTGTAGCTCATCGCGATCACCGCGTCCATAGGCTGGATGACCCCCAGATCGCCGTGCATGGCGTCCGAGGGATGCATCACCACTGAGGGGGCGCCGGTGCTGGTGAGCGTCGCGGCGATCTTCTGTGCGATCGGCAGGTTTTTGCCCACACCGGTCCACACCATCTTCCCCCCCTGCGCCAGACGCCCCAGCAGCAGCTCGACCACACGGTTGAAGCTGCGGCCGAGGTCCCGCTGCACCCGTCGCAGTTCCGAGATCTCCACCTCGAGCACCCGCCGGGCGACCGCCGCATGGTCCGGCGCGCCGCGCGACCGCGAGCGCGCCGCGTTCCGCCGTCTTCTGTTCATCGCACCCATCCCCAGCGTCGGGACAGCGGCCAGTACACCGCAAACGCGGGTCCCACCAGGTCGGCCGCTTTCACCGGGCCAAAGTAGCGACCGTCCAAACTCGACCGCGTGTTGTCGCCCAGCGGCAGATACTCCTCGGGGCCCAGCGCCAGCACGTCGGCCGCATCGGCGAGCTTCGGACGGCGGGGCGAGGGCCCCGTCGCCAGCTCGTAGCCGTGATAGCGCGGATCGCGCAACAGCCGGTGGAACGGATACGGCGACTCCACCGGCCGGCCGTTGACCACCAGATGAGGGGGGTGAATCGAAATCTGTTCGCCCGGCAGGCCGGCGAGCCGCTTGATGTAGAAATCGCCGCGCAGGCCGGGAAAATCCACGCGTGTGACATCGAACACGATGATGTCGCCACGGCGCGGCTTCAGAAAGTTGTAGCGGACCTTGTCCACGAACACGTGGTCGCCGATTTTCACCCGGCCGGACGCCAGCAGCTCACCCTCGGTGACAAACGCACCCTCCGCGGCGCGACGCGGCAGGTTCGCGCGGGCGCGATGGAGCACCGGCGGAGCTAGCGCAGGAACGCCACGTCGGGGCGGCTCCGCGAACACGGGGATCAGGTCATACTCGTCGTCCGGGGAGCGACCGGCGAGCCCGACGTAGCCGTTGCAGCGCGCCCGAACCTCCACATAGCCCTCGCCGAACAGCGCCCAGCCGACCCACGAGAGCGGCGGCCAGTCGTACCAGCGCCGCCCGACCTGATCGCGGATCTGCACACCGTACAGGGTCGGCATCATCGAACCCGTCGGAATGCGGAACGGCTGCACGAAGTAGCAGCGCAAAGCCATGGCGACCGCGCCGGCGACCGCAGCAATCTCGACGAACTCCCGGGCGCGCGGCCAGCGGCGCGGCGGCGCAAGGCGGCGCAGCGCCCGGTCGAGCTCTTCGAGCGCCGACTCCACCTCTTCGGCGCGGCGAGCGCGCAGCGCGGCGGCCAGCCGTTCCTCCGCGGTCCGCGCACCGGCGAGCTCCGGCGCGCCGGCAACATCCTCCCGCATCGCCCGCACATGTCGGGCGTGCTGCAACGCCTCCCGCGCGGTTTTTCGCAGTCTCCGCCACTGCCACCACCGCATCGCGGCGCCCAACACTCCGCCCACCCCCGCCGGCCGACCCTCCCCGCCAACGGCTTCGCCCACGCGCTTCATATGTCCGCCTTCAGCACCCGCACGAACGCCTCCTGCGGGATGCCCACCTCGCCGACCTGCTTCATGCGTTTTTTGCCCTCCTTTTGGCGCTCCAGAAGTTTGCGCTTGCGGGTGATATCGCCGCCGTAGCATTTCGCGGTGACGTCCTTTCGGAAGGGGCGGATCGTCTCCCGCGCAATGATCGTGCGGCCGATGGCCGCCTGGATCGGTATCGCGAACTGGTGCCGCGGGATCGCTTCGCACAGTGAACGGCAGATCTGCCGGCCGCGGGCGGCCGCCTTGTCGCGATGCACCAGACACGCAAACGCGTCCACCGGCTCGCCCGCCACCAAGATGTCCAGCCGCACGATGTCCGCCGGCGCGTACCCCGCCAGCTCGTAGTCCATCGACGCGTAGCCACGGCTCAGGCTCTTCAGCCGATCGTGAAAGTCCACCAGTACCTCGTTCAGCGGCAGCGTTGCGGTCAGCATCACACGGCGCGGGTCGAGCGATTCGGTCGTCGCGACCTGACCGCGCTTGTCCATGATCAGCTGCATCAGATCGCCAATGTGTTCGTTGTGGCAGATGATGCGCGCGCGGATGATCGGCTCCTCGATCCTCTCAATGCGGGTCGGATCCGGCAGCAACGCGGGGTTGTCCACTTCCTGCACCACTCCGTCCGTGCGGTGCACGCGGTAGACAACGCCCGGATACGTCGCGATCAGATCACAGTCGAACTCGCGTCGCAGCCGCTCCTGTACCACCTCCATGTGCAGCAGCCCCAGAAATCCGCAACGAAAACCGAGCCCCAGCGCCGAGGAGGACTCGGGTTGATAGTGCAGCGCACTGTCGTTCAGCGCGTAGCGCTCGAGACTCGCCCGCAACTTCTCATAGTCGGCGCTGTTCACCGGGTACAGGCCGCAAAAGACCATCGGTCGGATCTGCCGGAAGCCGGGCAGTGGCTCGGGTGCGGGCCGCAGCGCATCGGTCACAGTGTCGCCCACCCGCACCTCAGAGGGGTGCCGGATCGTCGCCACGAGGTAGCCGACCATCCCGGCCGCCAGCGCCTCCGCGGGCACCGGACGCGGCCGGAACTGGCCGACCTCTTTGATCTCATACTCCGCGCCGGTGCTCATCAGGCGGATGCGCTGGCCCACCGCCAGCCGCCCGTCCACCACCCGCACATATGGCACCACACCGCGATACGCGTCATACGCCGAATCGAACACCAGCGCGCGGACCGTGTCGGGCCGGCCCGGGCGGGGCGGCGGCACCCGGCGCACAATCGCCTCCATCACTTCGTCCACCCCTTCGCCGGTCTTCGCGCTCACCGCCAGCGCCTCGTCCATCGGGATCGCCAGCACGTCCTCCACCTGGCGGCAGACGCCCGCAATGTCGGCACCGGGCAGGTCAATCTTGTTCAACACCGGGATGATCTCGAGGCGGTGCTCCATCGCCAGCAGCGCGTTTGCAACGGTCTGCGCTTCCACGCCCTGCGTCGCATCAATCACCAGCACCGCGCCCTCGCACGCCGCGATGCTGCGCGCCACCTCGTAGGAAAAGTCCACGTGGCCGGGCGTGTCGATCAGGTGAAACGCATAGGTGCGGCCGTCGCGCGCGGTGTACGGCATACAGACGGGGTGCGCTTTGATCGTGATGCCGCGCTCGCGCTCCAGGTCCATGGCGTCGAGCACCTGCGGCATCGCCTCGCGCGGAGAAATCAGCCCGGTCCGCTCCAGCATCCGGTCGGCTAGCGTGGACTTGCCGTGGTCAATGTGCGCGATGATGCAAAAGTTGCGGATTTGGTCCGGAGGAACAATCATCCGGCCCCCTCCGCCGCGGCGCAGGCCGCCGCGCGCAGCCGTGCAATCGCGGCGGCCATGTCCGGCGTGCCAAACAGCGTCGTGCCGGCGATGAGCAGGTTCGCGCCCGCCCGTGCGCAGGCGGCGCCGGTCGCTTCACCGATACCACCATCCACCGAAATCGCCAGGGCCGGCCGCGCCGCGCGCAGCGCGGCAATCTTCGGCAGCACCCCTTCGAGGAAGGACTGGCCCCCGAACCCCGGATGCACGCTCATCAGCAGCACCTCGTCCACCAGCCCTTCCGAGAGATACGGATCTCCCAGCTCCAGCGGCGTCTCCGGGTTCAACGTCAGCCCCGGCCGCGCACCAAGCGCGCGGATCTCTCTCAGCGCACCGGCCACGTCACATCGCGCCTCCACGTGGATCAACAGCGTCGCCGCACCGGCCTCGACGAACACCCGCACATACAGGTCTGGCCGATCAAGCATCAGGTGCACGTGCAGCGGCAGGCCGCAGCTTCGCCGCGCGACCCGCACGATCTCCGGGCCAAAGCTGATGTTCCGCACAAAATGGCCATCCATCACATCGAGGTGCAACGCGTCGGCGCCCGCCGTCTCCGCGCGGCGACACTCCTCGGCGATGCGGCCAAAATCGGCGGCAAGCAACGAGGGCAAAATTTGAATGGGCAGCGGCATGTGGAGCCTTTCCGCGCATCGCGCGGCCGGGCTACGCTATCGGCGCGGCGCTTGCCGGTCAAGACGTTCGGCTCCCACCACTGACAGGTTCTCCAATCCTTGGACGCTCCCAAGCCGCCGGCGTCCAACGAATGGACACCGTCGGCCCTGTCCGCGTTTGCGCGCGCCCGCCCGGCTGCTCTACCGTCTTGTGGGGCAGATGACGCGAGCTATGCGGCTGGCCGTCGTCTCGGACATTCACTCGAACCTGCCGGCCTGGCAGGCAGTGCTCACCGACGCGATCGCGCGCGGCGCCGACGCAATAATCTGCCTCGGCGATGTCGTCGGCTACGGACCGTGGCCGGTCGAGGTGCTCGCCAGCGTGCAGGAGCGGTGCCGGCTGTGCGTGCTGGGCAACCACGAGGCGGCGATGGTCGGGCGCATCTCTATGGAGCGCTTCCGCCGCGGCGCACGGCGCGCGGCACGGTGGACGCGCCATCAGCTCGGCGAGCAGGCGCTGGAGTTCTTCCGCGGCCTACCGCTGTCAGTCGAGGTCGACGATCTCTTGTTTGTCCACTCAGAACCCGCGGCGCCAGCCGAGTTCGGCTACGTCGACGACGCCGCCGACGCGGAGGTCTGTTTCCGGGCCACCGATGCCCGGCTGATCTTCATCGGCCACACCCACGTGCCAGCGGTATTCATTCTCAGAGATGGTCACGTGGAGCCGGCCCCGGCCCATGACCAGCCCCTAGATCCGCACCTGCGCTATCTGATCAACGTCGGATCCGTCGGCGATCCGCGAGACGGCAGTTCGGCGGCCGCCTATGTGATGTTCGACGACGCCGCCGGTTGGCTCGAGTTTCGCCGGTGCGCGTTTGACGTGGCGGCGTGCGCGGCAGCTTGGGCCGGCGCGACCGAACTCGAGCTGCCCGCTTTTCTGCGAAGCGGTCGACCGTTGCCCGCCGCGCATGACGCAGCGATCCGAGCACCCAAGGTCGCCCGGCTCAAGGTGGGTGGCGTGGTTGCCCCAGCGGTCTACCTGCATGCGGCCGATCTCGCCGCCGGAGCGCGAACGCCACCGACGGCGGCGCGGCGCACGCCGCTGCACTGGCCGCGGACGACCGCCGGACGGGTCGCGCTGGCGCTAGTCGCGACGGGCCTGGTCACCGTACCCATGGCGATCCGCTCATCGCGCGCACGTCGTCTCGCGCCCCCCACTCCACCACCATCTCCACCGGTCACGACCGCGCGCGCGGAGCGGCCCGCGCCGGAGAGCCGCGAGATCCTGCTGCCGGCAGCGCGTGCCGACCGTTACGGCACAAAGTTCCGCATCGAAGAGCTCGGCGGCCGAGCCCACATCGGATACTGGTCGGACGAACGCGACTACCTGGTGTGGCGGTTTCGCGTCCCGCAAGAAGCGGAGTACGAAGTGGTGCTGGAGTACGCGCGAGGCGGGGCGGCGCCGGACAGTCGCGTGCTATTGGCCATCGGCCGCCAGAGCCTACGGTTCACGCTGCCGTCGACCGGCAGCTGGAGCACCTTCACCGAGCGTACGGTGGGCCGGCTGCGGCTGCCGGCCGGCCTCACCGTGCTGGAGGCCCGCCCGGACGGCCGGCCCCGTGCCGGCATCATGAACCTGCGCGCTGTGCGGCTACGCGAGCTGCGAGCGGATCACCCGCCCGCCACTGCGCAGCCGCCCGGCGACGGCGTGCGATAACTCACCCGACGGGATACGATCGCGGCCGATGATCAGCTCGCTCGAAGGCCGGCTCGCAGAGAAGCACCCCACCCGCATCGTCGTGGTGTGCGGTGGCGTCGGCTACGAGGTACACATTCCGCTCAGCAGCCACGACCGCCTGCCGCCGGTGGGCACCGAGTGTCGCATCCTCACCCACCACCATGTCTGGGCCGACGGCCAGGCGCTCTACGGCTTCGTCACCGAGCCGGAGCGCGAAATGTTTCGGCTGCTGCTCCAGGTCAGCGGCATCGGTCCCAAGACCGCGCTCAGCGCGCTCAGCGCACTGTCCCCGCGCGATCTGGTCACCGCGATCGTGAACGGCGATGTGAAACGGCTCACCGCAATCTCCGGCGTCGGCCGCAAAACCGCCGAACGGATGGTGGTCGAGCTGCGCGATCGCATCTCGAAAGGCGAGGCGCTGGCCGCGGCCGCCGCATCGCCCGGCGGCGCGGAGGCGACGGCGGAGCCGCGCGTCCGCGACGCGCTCGAGGCGCTCGTGTCGCTCGGATACAAACTTGCCGAAGCGCAGGCGATGCTCGCCGCGCTGCCGCCAGACGCTGTCGCGAACGCGGAGGCGGGCGAGCTGGTCCGTCTCGCCCTCCGCCGTCGCTGACCCGGGCGGGCGGAGGCGCCGCGCCGGGCGGCCCACACATCGGCACTGTCGCCGGGTTCACACCGGCGGCGGAAGCCGGCTATACGCGATCCGGCACCACGAACGGCGCGCGATATTCGCGCGTCAACATCGCGTTGGCCTCGGCGTCATGGGGGAACGTGAGCGTTTGCGGATCGAACTCGAGCGACCGGCCCAGCCGGTACGCGATGTTGCCCAGGTGCACAAGCACGCAGGTCAAAAAACCCTCCTCTATGCTTTGATTGAACGTCGCCGGATCACCAGAACGGATGGCATCCACAAACACCTGGTAGTGATTGCCCACCCCAGAGCCGGTCGGACCGGGCTCACGCTGCTCGCCCATAAAGGTCGCCCAGCGGCTCACGTCCTTCACCATATACCCCTTGGAGCCGAAAAACAGATTGCCGATCGTGTTGCCGGCGCTGGTGGCGGCATATCCCGCGGTGCTCACCGGACGCATCCACATCGCGTCCTCGCGGTTCGTAACCCAGTGTCGGACCTCAAACTGGAGAATCTTCTTTTTGTCGCCACCACCCGCGGGATTTGGAAACTCGTAGGCCACGAACAGCACGTTCGGCGTCTGTTGATCGTCATCGAACATCACGTGCGCGCCCGAGGCGACAATGCGAGTGGGCAGCCGGACCCCGAGCCCCCATCGCCCAATATCCAGCTCGTGCACGCCTTGGTTGCCAAGGTCGCCGTTGCCGTAGTCCCAGTGCCAGTGCCAGTTGTAGTGAAAACGGTTGCGATTGAAGGGCCGTTTCGGCGCCGGCCCCAGCCATAGGTCGTAGTCCACCCCCGGCGGCACCGGCTCGTCCGGATAGCGGCCGATCGTGTTGCGCCACTTGTAACACAAACCCTTCGCCAGATAGACCTCGCCGAGGCCGCCCTCGTGCAGGAACTTCGCCATCGTCTGCGCACACGGATTGCTGCGCTGCTCGGCGCCATCCTGCACAATTACGCGGTACTTTCGGGCGGCCTCAACCAGCTTTTGGCCCTCGTACACGTTGTGGCAGCAGGGCTTTTCCACGCTGACATGCTTGCCGGCCTGAATCGCCCAGATTGCCGCAAGCGCGTGCCAGTGGTTCGGCGTGACGATCGAAACGGCGTCAATCTCCCTATCCTCATAGAGCCGCCGCAAATCGGTGTAGGTTTTCGGCGGCCGCAGACCGCGCTGCTCGAAGTGTTCCTTGATCACGGGCGCGAAGAGATTCGAATCCGGATCGCACAGCGCGGCGATCTCGACGTTCGCGAGCTTCTGGTATTCCTGAATGTGCGACCGGCCCATCCCGTGGATACCGAGAACCGCGACGCGAACCCGGTCGTTGGCGCCAGCCCAGGCCCGGCTGGTACCCCACAACATGCCCCCCAGCCCGAGCCCCGTCTCCGCTAGAAATCTTCGTCGGCGAACATACCGCGTTTTCATCGTCGATCCCCTTGAAGTCACCCGCCGGCAGGCACGCCGGACCGGCCCGCATCTCATCACGCCCGTCCGACCCTGGTCAAGCGTCCGCCGCGGGCGGCTGCGGGCCTTGATCGCCGCCAGTGGTCATGAGAGGCTCGAAGCGGTCCGTGCCAACTGCACAGTCGCAGGCCATGACGAACGGGCAAACATCGGAGTACTTCTACGCGGACGGCGGTACTCCCCGGGGGCCGCTATCGGCGGCAGAGCTGCGGGCGATGGCATCCGAAGGCCGCATCGGACCCGAGACGCTGGTGTGGCGGCCGGGTCTGGCGGACTGGGTCCGCTATCGGGAGCTGGCGGAAACAGAGCTTGCGGCCGTCGGCCAAAAGACTGCTCGCCGCTGCGTCGAATGCGGGCAGCTGTTCTCTGAGTCCGAGATGGTGCGGCTTGGATCCGCGTGGGCGTGCGGGGGCTGCAAAGCGCTCGTTGCGCAGCGGCTGCTGGAGCAGGGCCAGCTGCGAACCGGTGCCGCCTTTGCGGGATTTTGGGCACGGTTCGCCGCCGCGATGCTCGACAGCATTCTGATGGCGGTCGCGTACTACTCGATCTACATCCCCGTCATGTGGAGTGCCGTCCGCAGAATTGGGGAGGTCGGTTCTCCGACGGAGCTCGTCACGTTGGGCGGGGTCGTCGCTGTGATGTGGCTGCTGTCCGTGGCGATGTTCGCGGTCTACGAGATCTGGATGGTTGGCCGATTTGGCGCGACGCTCGGCAAGATGGCCCTGCGATTGCGGGTGGTGCGTGCGGACGGCTCGCCGCTCGGATACGGTCGGGCCGCAGGCCGCCACTTTGCGAAGTATCTGAGCCAGCTTACCGCGGGCGTCGGTTACCTGCTGGCCGCCTTTGACCGCGAAAAGCGCGCGCTGCACGACATGGTCGCGGACACCCGCGTGATCAGAACCTGACTCGCTGACGTGACGGTAGCCGGCGAACACTGCCCACGATGTGGCGGCGCGTGGCGACCGCCGTCGGCTTCGCAGGAGCACTTCGAATGTCCCGTATGTGGCGTGCCCACCGAGGTCACACGGTTTGCCGCTTGGGCGCGCCCGCCCCCTTCCCTCGCGGCGGACCTGCTGCCGAAAGGAGCCGAATGCTATCGGCATCCCGGCCAGGGTGCCTGGATCGTATGCCCACACTGCGGTCGGTTCGCCTGCAAGCTGTGCGCGGTGGAAGGCGACGATGAGCGGCTGTGCGCAGAGTGCTTCGAACGGGATGTGAGCTCGGGTGGTCGCTCGCTCCGCTACGTTCCGCACCTGGTGCAGTACGACAGTCTGTGCCTCTGGATGGTGCTGCTACCGCTGCTGGGTGTCGTCACCTCCGGGTTCACGATCTTCACCGCCCCACTCTCGCTGGCGCTGATCCTTTATCACTGGCGTAGTCCGACGAGCGTACTACCACGCAGTCAATTTCGTCGCTGGCTGGCGCTGTTGCTGGCGGGCGGGGTCTCCCTGGGCTGGCTGGTGCTGATCGGCTGGGTGATCCGCGTAATCATCACCGCTCTCGGTGCGCAGAACGACGTTCGATGAGCCCGTCGTCCCCATCCCGGCGGCGCCCGTCCTATCGGCGGCTACCGGGCCGCTGGTATGGCGTTGCAACGAAAGCGACGGCGTGGCTCGGCCCCGACCACCTGCTGGTGGTCGAACGCGCATGGTTCGTGGAGCACTACCGGCGATTGCAGTTCCGCGACATCGAGGCGGTGATTCTGCAGCGGACGCGCGCGCGGGAAATCGGCGCTTCGCTCGGCGCTCTGTCGCTGGCAGCAGGGCTGAGCCTCGCGCTCCTGTGGACCGGGCCGCTCACCGCGCGAGTGGTAGGGGCGCTCATCGCTGCGGCCGGAGCTGTGGCACTCGGATTGGAGCTCAGCCGGGGGCGCGGTTGCGCCACCACCGTCCGCACGCGCACCAGTTCCGTGCTCGTTCGCGCCTGGAGCCGGGAGCGGCCCGCCCGGCGCGGCATTGCCCGCCTCTGCCAGGCGATTGCCGTCGTCCAGCCGCCCCTGACCCCAGAGATGCTCGCGGCCGCGGCCGCCTCACGCCTCGACCCTTCCGCGGCCACCCGCAGCGCCTTCCCGCCGGCCGTCCCGCCGCCGTTGCCGCCGCTTCCCCTGCCACGGCGATGGGCTGGGGCGCTGTGCGCGCTGTTGATCGTCGAAGGACTTGCGGCGGTCGCCGGTCTGAGAGTGCAAGCGCTCCCCGCCACACTGGCGACACTGGCGATTACCTCGATGGCCCTGCTGGTTGGATCCGTGATGATGCTCGGACGAACCACCGCCACACACGGGGCGAAACTGCGACACTGGGCGATCGCCGTCATTTTGTACTGGACGCTGCGCGCCGTCGCGTTGTATGTGTTGTCCATCATGGCCGGACTCGGCTACACCCCAACGGGCAGCGGCCTCGAGCTGCTGATGAAGCCGCCAGGCGTCCCGGCACCGGCGATGGTTTCCATGCTGGGCGTGATCGCGTCCGTGTCGCCGCTGCTGGCCATTTGGGGTGGTCTAGCGGCCCGCCGGTCGAGATGAACGCGCTCTCCGCGAGGCCCGGGAACGAGAACACGCGGACGGACCTCGCCACCGGCTGCCGCAATCATCCCGCCCGGCCGGCCGCCGCCCGATGCCCGGAATGCGGCGGTTGTTTTTGCCGCGAATGCGTCACGGAACACCAAGGGCGCATGTTGTGTGCCATGTGTCTGGGGGGGCCGTCTGCCCGCGCCCGGCACGACCGCCGTGTTCCGGGCGCGATGGTGTTGGGGCTCGCCGGTTTCGCGGCGCTGTGGGGCGCCCTCTATCTGCTGGGCCGGCTGCTGTTGGCCATCCCCGCCGAAATCCACGAGCGCGCGGAGGGGGCCGCCGGGGCGTCAGAGGTGGATCGGTGAGCGCTCTGCGGCCTGTGGACGGCCACTCTCCGGTCGAGCTCGTGGAGGAGGCGCTGGCCTTGTTGCGGCGTACCCCGATGGCGCTCGCATGGCACTTGGCCGGCGCGGTGCCATTCTGGCTTGGTCTGTTGTGGTACTGGACCGACATGACCCATGGTGCGCTCGCCCGTCAGCGCTGCTCAGCCGGCGCGCTGGTGGTTGCCATGCTGTACCTCTGGAAACGCGTCGCCCAATCGCGGTTGGGCGCGTGGGTGCGAGCGGCGGCGGCGGACACAGCACCCGAGCGCTGGAGCTGGCGCGACTGGATCGCGCTCGTCGGCCTGCACGCGAGGTGCTCCACATGGTCGCTGCTGGCGGGGGTGCCGGCACTGCTGGCAGTCGCCCCCTTCGGATGGTGGGTCGCGTGGCATGAGAGCCTGACCGCGGTGTGCGAGCGGCCTGCCGCGGAGGCTACGACTGCCCGGACGCGCGCATGGGCGCTCGCTCGCAGCGATCCGGCACAAAACCATCTGGCGCTGGGCATCTTTTCGATCGCCGCACCACTTGCCGCAGTCAATCTCGCGGTGATGTTCGCCGTGCTGCCGGAGCTCGCCAGAACGCTGTTCGGCGTGCGAGGGACGTTTTCGATGAACGAACTGTGGGTGCTCCGAGGGTCGTTCGCGCTGATTCTCGTCGCGGCCACCCATCTGCTGCTCGACGCACCGCTGAAGGCGCTGTATGCGGTGCGCGCATTCCACATCGAAGCGCGCCGCACGGGCGCCGACCTGCGCGCGGAATGGCGCCGCTGCCGCGCGGCCGCGCTGGCCCTCGCCGCGATGCTCGCACCCCCGTCGGTCGCCGCTCCTGTGCCGCCACCTGCTGCCACGCCCACAGTGGAGGAGTTCAACGCAGCGGCCGATCGCGTACTGGCTCGGCCGGACTTTGCCTGGCGACTGCCGCGCGACGCGCAGCCCGCCGCGGGCGAGCCGACCTCCCTCTTCGAGCGGGCGTTGCGCTGGCTCGGCCGACAAGTCACCGCGCTCGGCCAGAGCCTGCGGCGCCTGCTCGCGCGTATCGAGGAATGGCTGCGCCGGCGGGCCGGCGAGCCCGGGAGCGCGACAGAGCGGAACGCCGGCACCGGTTGGGTCCGACCTGCCGCCTGGGCGGCGGCGATCGCAGCGGGCATGCTGCTGGTGCTCGGGCTGGTCCGCCACGCGCGTTCGCCTGTGCGGCCCGCGACCGGTTCGCACCCGGAGCCGCTCGCCGCCCCCGTCGATGCAGAAACGACGCTCGCCACCGCTAGCCCCTCCGACGAATGGAGCCAGCTGGCGCGCCACCTCGCCGCGGCCGGCGATTTGCGCCGCGCGGTGCGCGCCGCGTTCCTCGCGATGCTGGCCTCACTGGCGGCACACGGATGGATCACCGTTCGGCCCGCACGTACGAACCGGGACTACCGCCGCGAACTCGAACGCCGCGCCGACGTCCCCGCAAGGCTGCCGCAGCGCTTTGCGCACTGGCTCAGCGTGTTTGAGCGCTGCTGGTACGGCGACCACCCCGCGGACCGGGCGACGGTCGAGGCGATGCTCTCGGAGCTGGAAACGTGGCATGAGCGCGCGGCGTGATCTGTTGGCGATCGCGACGGTGATGCTGCTCGGGCTCGCGTTCACAGTCGGCACCTACCACATCCTCTCCTGGCAGGCCACCGCAGGAGATGACTTCCCGCCGTACTCGACGCTGCGCAGCGATCCGCTCGGCCTGCGCGCGCTGTACGAAACGATTGCGCTGCTGCCGGGCATGACCGCGGTGCGGTGGTACGAACCGCTGGCGGACCGGTTTCCCGAGGGCCCCGGCACGCTCGTGGCCGCTGGTCTCACGCCCGCCGCGCTGCGCTTGATGCCTTCACCGGAACGCTTTGCGGCGTTCGCCCGCGCCGGTGGCGTGTTTGTCGGCGCGTTTTCCGCAGACGCCGTCGTCCCCACCGCGGCCACGACCCGCCGGCCGGCGGGCGAGGCGACGCCGGAACTGCTGCACGCTTGGGGAGTGGAACTGTACCGTGCAGGAGCGAGCGGGAACACGGCGCGGCAGGCCTCGGATGGATGGCCATGGCTGTCGCCGCTGTACTTCGTCTGCACCTCGCCGGCATGGGAGGTGTGGCTGCACTGCGAGGGCCGGCCGGTTCTGATCTCGCGCCGGTGGCAGGGCGGCCGGCTGATACTGGCCAGCGACTCGTACCTGCTGAGCAACGAAGGCTTGTTCCGGCACCGCCGCACGGAACGGCTCTGCGCGATGTTTATCGGGCCGAACGTGTGGTTCGCCGAGGCCCATCTGGGCGTCCGTCGCACACCGGGCTGGGGCGAGTACGTGCAGCGGCTGCGGCTGCACCCCACCCTGATGGTGCTGCTGACCCTGGGGTTGCTCGGCCTTTGGCGCACGTTGGTGCCGCTGCTGCCGCCCCGCCCCGCCGCATCGCCGCTCGCACTAGAGGACCGCACCGACCTGCGCGACGGCTTTCTCGACCTTCTGCGCCGCCACGTGCCGCCATCCCATTTGGCCGAGACATACCTCAGGGAGTGGCGCCGGTTCTGCGCGCCCTCCCAACCCGCGGCGGCGGCGCGCCTCGCCGCCGTCGGGCCGCCGCCGAGCGACCGTCCGCCGCTGGAAGTGATCCGCGATCTGCACGCCCGCATTCACCAAAAGGAGTAACCGATGCCCCTCCAACTCAACCTGTTGCTGGACCGGATCTGCGCGATCCGCAGCGAACTGTGCCGCGTGATCATCGGCCAGGCCGAGGCGGTGGATTTCTGTCTGGCCACCGTGCTGGCCGGGCAGCATGCCCTGATCGAGGGTGTACCGGGTGTCGGCAAGACGCTGCTGGTGCGCGCGCTCGCCCGCGCCCTCGGCGTCGAGTTCGGGCGCATCCAGTTCACCCCCGACCTGATGCCGGCCGACATCACCGGCACAAACGTCTTCAACCTGGCGCGCAACGAGTTCGTCTTCGCGCCGGGACCGATCTTCACCACGTTTCTGCTCGCGGACGAAATCAATCGCGCGCCCGCGAAAACGCAGTCCGCCCTACTGCAGGCGATGCAGGAGCGTGCGGTGACGATTGATCGCACCACCCACCCCCTCTCGCCGGACTTCACCGTGTTCGCGACACAGAATCCCGTGGAATTCGAGGGCACCTATCCGCTGCCGGAAGCGCAGAAGGACCGCTTCTTTCTCCGCATTCCGATGGGGCCTCCGGAACGCGACGACGAGCTATCGCTAGCCGCGCGCACGCTCGGCGCGGATGCGCCGGAACAACTGGTCGAGCGCGGCGAGGTCCGCCCGCAGATTCCACCAGGGGGGCTCGGAGAGCTGCGCGCCGCCCTAAGGTCGCTCACCGTTCGACCAGAAATCATCGGCTACATTGTGGACATCGTGCGCGCAACACGCCGCCACGAAAGTGTACTGCTGGGCGGCGGCCCGCGCGCAACGCAGGCACTGGCGCTCGCCGCCCGCGCGGCCGCGGCGCTCGAGGCGCGGGATTTCGTTACGCCCGACGACGTGCAGCGGATGGCGCCGCACGTGCTGGGTCACCGGCTGATCCTGCGTCCGGAGTTCGAGGTCGAGGGCGTGCAGGTCGCCGAGGTGGTGCAGTCGGTGCTCTCGGAGGTGCCGGTGCCGCGATGATTGTTCCGTCCACCACCCTCATTCGCTGGTTCGGATGGGTCGGGCTTCCGCTGGCGCTGATGGCGGCGGTGGAACCACGGCTGGGCGAGCCGATGGGTGCGTTGGCGGTGGTGGCGATTGCGCTGAGCGTGCTCGATGCGCTGCGCGCACTGCCCCGCGCGCAGGGCGTGAGCGTCTCGGTGCGTTCGCCGCTGAGACTGGTCGTGGGCGAGGCCCAGGCCGTGCCGGTGCACTGGGCCGCGCGAAATGCCGGCTCGCGCATCGAACTGGCGGTGGACTGGCCGGCCGCGGTGGGGGCGGCGACGATCCAGTGCGCCGCGGAGCCGGCGCCGTGCGGCGTGGTGCGATGGCCCTGCCGGCCAGCCGCACGAGGTCGGTACCGGCTCGGCGCCGCCGCAGTCGCGGTACACTCGCCGTGGGGTCTGTGGGAGGTCCGGCGCCGCATCGCGCTCGATGCGGAACTGCACCTGCTGCCGAACCTGCGGGATGAACGTCGCCGCGTCGCTGCGCAATTTCTCGTGAGGGGCGGCGCCGGCCTCCGCCGCCGCCGACCGGTCGGCAAAGGGCGCGAGTTCGAGAAGCTTCGGGAATATGTGCCAGGTGACGACTACGGCGACATTCACTGGAAGGCAACCGCGCGCCGACGGCATCCGGTGACCAAGCTGTTTCAGATCGAGCGAACCCAGGAGGTGGTCATTGCGGTGGACGCCTCGCGACTGGCGGGCCGACCGGCCCCGCGCCGCGCGGGCGAAGCGGGCGCGCCGACGCAGCTGGACCGGTTCGTCGCCACCGCGCTGATGCTCTGCGCCGCGGCGCGCGAACAGGGCGACCGGTTCGGCCTGCTCCTCTTCGACCGCACGGTCCGGCAGTTCGTCCCCGCCGGCCACGGGGCGGCCCACCTCCACCGCTGCCGCGACGCCCTGCTGGGCGCTGCGCCGGTACCGGTCTCACCGGACCACGCCGAGCTGTTCGCGTTTGTGCGGGGACGTCTGCGCAAACGCGCGCTGATCGTGGTGCTGGCCGGTCTCGACGATGCGGCCGCGGCGGCGGGGTTCGCCGCCGCGGCCGCCGCGGCAGCACGCCAGCATCTGGTGATCGCGTTCACGCTTCGCGCCCCCGACGCGCGTCCGCTCTTGTCCGGCCCTCCGCCCGCAACGCTCGACGAGGCCTACCGCCATCTCGACGGCCACGAACGATGGCGGCGGATCGAGGAACTACGCCGCGCGCTGCGCCGGCTCGGCGTCGTGTTCGAAGCGGTGGACGACGAGCGTCTCAGCGCGGCGGTCATTTCGCGGTACGTCGAGGCGCGAGAACGGCAGCGACTGTGATTGTGGACCTACCACGCTTCGTGGAACGCCGCCGCACACTGTGGCGCGAATTTGAGCAACGGATCGCGGAGGTCGCGGACGCGCCGTTCCGGCGGCTCGAGCTCGATGATCTCCGCCGGCTGCTGACGCTCTACGAGGAGGTCGCGGCCGACCTCGCCGACGTGCGCGACTTCGGCGGCGAATCAGAGTTGCGAACCTACCTCGAGGCGCTGGTCGCCCGCGCCCACGCCGAAATCCATGCGCTGCGGGAGCCCGCCGTGCGCTGGCGTCCTGGCCGATGGCTCGGCGAAGGATTGGCGGCCACGATCCGTCGTCGATGGCGCGCGGGCACCGCCGCGGCCGCGATCTTTGTGGCCGGCGCGATCTTCGGCGCGGCCGCGCTGATTTCCGACCCCGCCGCGCGCCGACACCTGCTGCCGTTCGAGCACCTGCGGATGCCTCCCGCCGAACGCGTGGAAATCGAACAGCGCGAAATGATGCGGCCCGGCGGCGGCGAGCGCGAATATCGCACGTTTGCTGCGTACCTGTGGGTGAACAACGTGCGCGTGGCGGTGCTGCTGCTGGCGCTCGGCATGACGTTCGGTGCCGGCACCGCGGTGGTGCTGGCGCTGAACGGCATGCTGCTGGGCGCGGTCGCTGCCGACTACGTGGTCGCCGGCCAGAGCCAGTTCCTGCTGGGCTGGCTGCTACCGCACGGCGCCGTCGAAATTCCCGCGATTCTGCTCGCGGCGCAGGGGGGGCTGGTGCTGGGCGGCGCGCTGCTCGGCGCAGAAGGGCCCCGTCACCGCCCCCTCGCGGAGCGGTTGGGCGCGGTGCGCGGCGACGTGCTTTCCCTGATCGGCGGCGCCGCGCTGTTGTTGGCGTGGGCGGCCGGCGTCGAGTCGTTTCTTTCCCAGCACCACGAACCGCGACTGCCCTACACGATCAAGATCGCGATCGGCCTTCTGGAGCTCGGCGCACTCGCGTTGTATGTCGCGCGGGCCGGGAGCGGCAGCACGGAGACCACCGC
This sequence comes from Kiritimatiellia bacterium, assembly GCA_026417735.1. Taxonomy (NCBI): domain Bacteria; kingdom Pseudomonadati; phylum Kiritimatiellota; class Kiritimatiellia; species Kiritimatiellia bacterium. The sequence continues at coordinate 70,123 of JAOACR010000007.1, read as the reverse complement.
GCAGTGAGCGATGCGGTCCCACGTCTGGAGATCCGTACGCCGGAGGGGGTTGTTTTCTCGCTGCCGCTCGCCGGTCCGGTCTCGCGCATGCTGGCCTGGCTGGTGGACCTGGCGGCGGTCGCCGCGATTGTTTTGCTGGTTGACCGCGCGCTCGCGCTGATGCGGCTGATCTCGCCGGACACGTCCGCCGCGCTGCGGTTCATCGGCATATTCGTCGTTTCGATCGGCTATGGCATCGCGCTGGAATGGCGGTGGCGCGGCGAAACGATCGGCAAGCGGCTGCTGCACATCCGCGTCGTGGATCGCCGCGGGCTACGGCTCTCGCGGGAACAAGTCGTGCTGCGAAACCTGCTGCGCGCGGTGGACCAGCTACCAATCTTTCAGCTTGTCGGCGGCGTGGCGGCGTGGCTGAGCCCGCTCGCGCAGCGGCTTGGTGACATTGGCGCGAACACGGTGGTCGTGTGCGCGCGCGCGCCCGCCGTTCCGGATCTGGAGCGGCTCGAACCGGAACGCTTCAACAGCCTGCGGGAGCGGCCCGATCTGGAAGCCCGCCTGCGCCGTCGGCTTCCGCCCGCCGCCGCGGTTGTCGCACTCCGGGCGGTGCTGCGCCGAGCGGAGATGGACGCGGACGCGCGCGCGGCATTGTTTGCAGAAATCGCGGCCGATCTGCGCGCCCTCTGCGAGCTGCCGCGCGAACACACTGCGGAGCTCTCGGACGAGCAGCTGGTGCGAAATGTGGTCGACTCCTATTTCCGGGGGGCCGGCCGCCGCACCCCCACCGCGGCGAGGAGCGCACGCGGTGTGCGCTGAGCCTCCGACTCGATTGCGCGTGGCCGTCTCGCCGCTGGGCAGCGTTGCGCGGACGCCCCGCAGCTGCGCGCAACCCCGTCGCAACAGTTCTTCCCTTAGGTCACGGCCGGCGATCTCCACCAGCACACAGTGGCGCGATCGACGGCTGCGGCCCCCCGCGCAGGCGTAGCGCGTGCGGATCGTAAAGCCGCCGGCCAGTGACTCCTCGACCCACCGTGCCGCATCGCGGCCGGCCGCGAGCACACCGCCGAGCGTGGTGCCGAAATGCTCGCTCTGTTCCCGCCCACGCTCGGAGAACTCCAGTGCCCGCGCCGCCGCATCCACGAGGGAGAGCCGCGCAACAAAGCGCTGGGCACCGGCCTCAACGACCAAACTATCTGCGTCGTTGCTGTCGTCCGCCACAGATCGGCATCCCATCAACACCAGCCACGGTCGCGGCTCCGCGGCGGTGGCGGACGGACCCGCCGAGGGCATCATCAGCAGCGTGGCGACCGCCTTACCGCACCTCTAGGGGGGGCAGGAGCCCTGGAGCGGTGGTCACGGCGTGGTCTCCCTGCCGACGCACCACAGCGTACGCTCACCCCGCAGCAGCAGTCGCGAACCGAACGGCACCGGTGTCGCGCGGATCGATTCTCCCATCGGGACCCGAGCGACCACGCGGAAACGCGGCCGCAGCTCCGCGACGAACACCACTCCATCATCCCGCGCCGCGTAGAGCCGGTCCGCCGCAATGAGCGGCGAAGCATAAAAGGGAGCGCGGTTCTGTTCGAGCAAACCGCTCCAGAGCGTCCGCCCGTCCTCAGGGTCGATTCCCTGCACCTCGTGACGGTCCCTCAGCAGCACCACTTGACCCCGCCAGGCCAGCGGGGTTGGCACGTAGCTGCCCGTGTCGGTGCGGACCCAGCGGTGCGCCGTGGCGGTGACATCGCCGGCGCCAGCCAGCTCGAGGCCGAACAGCCGGGTCCCCCGACCGTACGGCACGATCAGCCGTCCGCCGATCCTGAGCGGCGAGGCAACCGGCGGCCAGTTGGGGCGCCGCTCGGGGTTCAGCCCCCCGCAGTCCCATAACACCGCTCCATCGCGAGCATCGTGCAGCGTCACGTGCTCTGCGTTCCAAACCAGCACCACCTCGCGACCTTTCCATTCGAACACCAGCGGAGTCGTGTAGCCCTGGTCGGCCTCAAACGCGCACGGATAGCTCCTCCGGACACTCCAAAGCAGCCGGCCGCTCTCGCGGTCCCAGGCCGCCAGGTGCGAACGCGGGCCGTTCATCACCGACAGCACCACCGCCTCCGAGGTCAGCACCGGCGAGGTGCCGATGTCCCACACCAGCTCGTCCCGTCCGAACCGCTCCTCGACGTTCACCGACCAGCACACGCGACCGTCGTCCAGCGCCAGCGCCGCCAGCGTCCCGCTCTTGTAGTACACCCAGACGTGGCGGCCATCGGTCACCGGCGAAGGGTTGCAGCTGGAGGCAGCACGATGTTTCGGGGGGCGGGCCGGCCCGAGCATTGCCCGCCAGACCTCGCGCCCATCGGCATCAAACGCCAGCGCGCCGTCGCGACCGTCGATCGGCACGGTGACCACGATGCGGCCGTCCCAGACGATCGGCGTGGAGGCGCCCGAACCGGGCAGCGCCACCCGCCACGCAATGTTTGACGCGGGCGACCAACCGACCGGCAGCGGCGTCTCCACCACCGCGTTGTCGTTCGGACCCCGCCACCGCGGCCACCGGATTGGCGGGCCGCTCGCGGCGGTACCCGCCCTCGCAACACCGGCCGGCAGCAGTACCGCAAGCAGACCGAGCACATGACCCACCGGCATCTTCACGGAGCCGTTCCGTCCCCGTCCCCTGTCGACCGCCGGCCCAGCCGCAGCGCGGCAGAGCGCGCATGGCCCGGAAGATCTTCCACCGTCGCGAACGCGTCGATGGAGGGCCACATTTCCTCGAGATCTTCTCGTCGGAGCTCCAGCACGCTCATCCGCCGCCGGAAATCGTCCGCGGTAAGGCCGGAGAAGAATCGCGCGGTGCCGCCGGTCGGCAGCACATGGCTGGGCCCCGCGACAAAGTCCCCGGCGCTTTCCGGCGTCCACCGCCCCAGAAACACCGCACCGGCACAGCGAATGCGGCGCAGCCACCGTCGCGGCCGCGCCGCGAGGATCTCCAAGTGCTCCGGTGCGAAGCGGTTGATCGCGTCGCAACCGGTCACGAGGTCCGGTACCACGACAATCAGCGAGCGCCGGTGCAGCACTTGGCGGATCTTCGGCCAGCGGCGAAGACGACGGCCCTGCACGGCCAGCTCCCCGGCAACCTCGCGGGCCAGTGCCGCGGAGGTGGTGACCAGGAGCGTCCGCTCATGGCCGGTGCCGTGTTCCGCCTGCGAGAGCAGATCGGCCGCGATGCAGTCGGCGCGCGCGCTCGCGTCGGCGAGCACCGCGACCTCACTCGGGCCGGCGACCATGTCCAGCGCGACTTCGCCGTACACCGCGCGCTTCGCCGCGGTCACAAACGGGCCGCCCGGTCCCACGATTTTGTCGACGCGCCGGATCGTCTGGGTGCCATACGCGAGCGCGCCAATTGCCTGGATGCCACCGAGCCGGTAGATCTCGGTCGCGCCGGCCTCCGCGATCGCAACCAACACGTGAGGATCCACGGATTCGTCGGGGCCGCATGGTGTGGTGGCGACCACCTCCGGCACTCCCGCGATCCTGGCCAGCGGGATGGTCATCAGCGCGGTGGAAGCCAGCGGGGCCGCACCCCCCGGCACATAGACGCCGACGCGTCCCAACGGAACCCATTGCTCGCCGAGCCGCCCCCCTCGTGGAGTGCGGATTTCCCACGATGCGCGCAACCCCGCGCGCGCAAAGCGGCGCACCCGCCGCAGCACGTCGGCGACCGCCCGCAGAAACGAGGCCGGCACCCGTGCGCGCGCGGCGCGTATTTCCTCGTCGCGTACGCGGAATCGCTCCGGAGCAAGCCGGACGCCATTGAAGCGGGCGGTGAAGCGCGTCACCGCCCGATCGCCGTCGCGGCGCACGGCGGCCAACACGCGCCGCGCCAGCGCCTCCGCGCGGGGCGCCACCGGCGGCGCGCGCAGAAACCGCTCAAACGCGGCGGCTCCCACCGGCTCCTCCCATCGCACAATCGGCGGTATCGCTCTCATCGCTGAATCGCCTCGTTCAAGGCGCCGCATCCGGGGCAGGCCGAAAGCGGCACGTTGCGCTCATCCTCATAGACCCGACCACAGCGTTCACAGCGGTACAGCGATGCCACGCGGCGCCGCCGCCGAAGCGCGTCGGTCACCGCGGAGTGTAGCCACAGCGCACCGACCGCCACCAGCATCCCGATCACCCAAAGTCCTACGTGCTCGGAGAACAGGCGCCTCACCATCGCTCCTTCGCGGCGACGCCGCCGTGCACCAGTCGCACGATGACCTCGCGAGTGGTTTCTGACGCCGGCCATCGCCAGCGCACGATTTTGGCGGCGGCGGCCGACCGAGCGGCAGCCGGCGCATCGGCCGAATCCACCCACACCGACGCGGGCCAGCCCTCCGGCGCAACGTGGATCGTCACCAGCGCGCTCCACGGCAGCGCGCCGGCCTCCTGTGCGGTGAGCGGCCACCCGGCATGGTCGGGCAGCTCTCCGTGCACCGCGTGCAGTCCGGAAGCAGGTGCGGGCAGATGCCGGTGCGGCAAGCGAGATGCATCCAACCAATCCACGGGCGACGCTCGGCGCGTTGCCGTGCGCTCGGGAACAGAAGACGTGACCAACGCCGACGGCGACGGCACGGGCACATCCGGCGGATCGACGGGCGGGCCGATCGTCCATTCCGGCGGTTGGATCCGACTGAACCCCAGCGACGAGGGCCATGCAAACAGAACGGGCGACCAGATCACGGTCGAGAGCGCCACCTCCGCCGTGGAGGGCTCCGCCCGGCGGTGTGCGATTCGTGCGCGCGCCGTGCCCCCTGATGGCGGAAGGCTCTCTGGCGGCGGGGCGAGTCTGCCGCCGAGCAGCGCACCCCCGGCACAGGCCGCGATCACCGCCGCGATCAGCCAGCGCCACGCCCCCCCGTTCCCCAGCGCTCTCATCGCGAGGTCTCCGGCGCGCTACGCGCCGGCATCTGCGTGGCAATCTCCGCGCGTCGAATCCCGACGCGCGCGGCCAGGTCGTAAATCCGCACCAGCAACTCCTGCGGGACGCGGCGATCGGCCTCAATCAACACCGTCGTGTCCGGTCGCTCGCGGACCGCCGTCTCGAAGTGTCGTGCCAGCTCTGCGAGATCCACCGGCCGGTCGCACGCGAACATGCGGCCGTCCGCCGTGACCGCGACGATCAGCGTGCCGTAGCGCACCGGTTCGGCGCTTGCGGCAGGCGGCAGCTCGATCGGCACTGCCGGTTGTGCGATGAACGGCATCCGCAGGATCCACCACGTCGCCGCTGCCACCAACACGCTGGCGACCGCTGCCGCATCCAGCGGCGAGGGCGAACGCGCCAGCCGCGTCCGAAACGTTCGCTCAAACGTGCCCGTTCGCAGCGGCTGGTGGTTCACCCGACTCTCCCCGCCGGTGGTGCGCCGCCGCGCTCGACGCGCTCGGTCACGCGGCGCAGCGCGTCCTCCATGTCCACCAACACCGACTCCACCATCGCCACCAGCAGCTGGTGCGCCGCCCAACACGGAATGGCGACGGCCAGACCGATCGCGGTGCACACCAGCGCCTGCCACATTGCGGCAGCCAGATCGCCCGCGTACACCAGCGGCGCCCGCAGTTCAATCCGCTGGCCCGCGTTGATCAGCGCCAGTACCGTGCCGAGCAGACCGCTCAACGCGGCGAGGCGCGCGGCGGCCGCCGGCACCCGAACGCGGCACTCGAGTCGCGGAATCTCGGCGGTGCCTGCGGCGACCATCGCCTCGCGCGCGGCCGCCGGTCCGTCGGCCAACCGCAGCAGGGCGGCGCGCACCATCCGAGCCACCGGCCCGGGCGTGTCGTCGCACAGCGCGACGCCCTCCGCGATGTTCCCGCGCTCAAGCACGTTGAAGATGCCGCGGAGGAAGTCGTCCAGCGGGACCCGCGCCCGCCGCAGGAACAACCAGCGCTCTACGCTCACCGCGACCGCAACGATCCCGATGCCGACCGCCAGCCATGCCGGCCAGCCACCAAGGTTCAGCCAGCTAATCATCGGGACTCTCCTCCTGAGCGCTCCGTCACTGAGTCTCCGGATGCTGGCTGAGTAAACGCCGGATCTGCGCCGCCGCGTCCGCGGACGCCGGTCCTCCGTCCTCGACCACTCGCCGGTAAATCTGGACCGCTTCCTGCCACAGTTCCGCCCGTTCCTGCAGCGCGGCCGCCGCGAACGCCGCGCGCGCAAACCACACCGGTGCTCCTGGCCGACCAGCTGCCCGCTCTTCGAGGTGGCGATACACCACCGCGAGGTAGCGCTCGATCGCCGCCGCGGAGCGTCCCAGCAGTTCTTCGCAGCGACCCGCCTTGTACACCGCCTGCAGCCGCACGTCCACGGCTTCCCGCTCACGGTCGGCCACCACCCGATAGGCTGTCAGCGCCTGTTCGTAGCGCGCCGGTGCCTGGGCGCCGAGCGTGAAATGGCAGTCGCCCTTCCGCCCCCAGGCCAGCGTCGCCAACGTCGAGTCGGGCGCAGCCCGGATCACCTCGTCGAACGAAAGTACCGCGGCATCGAACCGGCCCATCTCCGCCAGCACATCCCCCTGGGCGAACCGTGCTTCCAGGAGCACCGGGCTACCCGGATGTTCCTCCGCCAGGCGCTGGAAGTGCTGAAGAGCCCTCGATAGCTCGCCCGCCGCCGCCGCGGCACGGGCCGCCCGATACCGTGCAATGTCGCCCGGCGGCCTTCCTCGGGTCAGATCCGCAACCTCCACGTACTCGCGTTCCGCCGCTTCAAACCGTCCACGATGCCAGTTCAGATCCGCCAACCACAACCGAACCTCCGTCGCCCGTGGCGAACGGGGCCAACGCTGCAGGAACTGCTGCGCCACGCCAACCGCGGCCGCCTCATCGCCAAGGAGGTGATGACACCACACGCGCAAGACCTCAGCCCGCTCGGCCACCTCGTCCGCCGCATCCCGCCCCCCGAGCGGTTCCAACACGCGAAGTGCCGCCTCGCCATCTGCGCGGCGGTAGTGCAGCAGCGCCAGGCCCAGCCGCGCCCACCGCGCCTCCGGTGCGGAGGGATGCAGCTCCAGCAACTCCGCATAGGCGCGCTCCGCCGCGTCCCAGTCGCGCCGGCGCTCGTGAAGACGAGCGCGCCGAAGCCGGGCCGCCGCCGCGAACGGCCCCGTGGTGGCGGCGCTCAGCCGCTGCAGCGCCTCGTCCTCTCGCCCGAGCTGCGCCAGGCATTCCGCCGCCAGCACCGCGGTGCCGCCGACCGCCGGATGCTCCGGGTTCGCCCGCAGGAACGCTTCACAGACGTTCAGCGCCTCCGCCCAGCGCCCCGCTTGCGCGAGCGCCTCCGCGCGTTTGAGCTCGGCCGCCATCCTGGCCGACGGCTCGCGCAACGTCACCGCCGCCCGCTCAAACGCGGCGGCCGCCTCCAGCGGCCGTGAGAGTGCCACCAGGCACTCGCCCTTTCCCATCAGTGCCTCCGCCTGGCCGGCGGGATCCTCCGACATCTCCAGATAGGCCTGGAAGGCCTCCAGCGCCGCCGCCGCCTCACCGCGCGCCCGAAGCCGCCGCGCCAGATCCAGCTGCAGCTCCACCCCCCAGCGGTGTCGTGGATGCCGCTGAAGCCCCCGCCGAATGAGTTCGCGCGCCGAATCGAGCTGGTCCATGTGCAAACGGTACGCGGCCAGCTCGAACAGGATGTCCCCCTCCGTGCCGGAGCCCTCCGCGAGCCGACGCGCCTCCTCAAAGGCGGCGTCCGCGGAATTTGCACGACCCGCCGATGCCTCCGCCTTCGCCCGGAGCAGCCAGGCGCTGGCCCGCATCGACCGAGGGCCTTCCTCGCTTTCGATGAGCGGGCGCATCACCTCCGCGGCGTCCGCGGTGCGCCCCACGTCGAGGTACGCACCGCCCAGATCCAGCCGGATGAGCCATCCCTCCGGCGGGGATGCCGCCGCCAACTGTCCTTCCAGCAGCTCGACCGCGCGCTGCGGAACTCCCGCCTCACGCCAGCGCAGCGCCAGCCGGCGCGCCACCGTCACCGCGCACGGCCCCAGCACGGGCAGCGCAAATTCCAGCGCGGCCAGCGCCTCGTCCGTCTCACCGCGCGCCCACAGCAAATCCGACCAAATCATCACCGCGCGCGGTCGGTCGGACGCGGAAAGATCGTCCCATCGAATCCGCCCGATCGCCTCCCGCGCACCCGCCTCATCTCCGCCCCGCTGACGAAGCGCCGCTCGCCGCAGCCACACCGCCGCCGCGTCGCGCCAAGCCGTCGGCACCTTTTCCTCCAGCTGCGCCGCGGCAGCCGCCGCATTCAGCTCCATCTGCGCATCGGCCAGACCCAACGCCGCCTCCACGCGGATCTCGTCCGAGGGCGCGTTCGACCACGCCTGTTCAAACCAGCGTGCCGCGACTGTCCAGATCTGGTCACGCATCGCCTCTCGCGCGCGCCGCAGCAGCTCGTCCGGGCGCTGTGCTGCGACCACCGACGCGCCCAGCGCCAGCACCAGCTGGTAGAGCCGAGATGGTCTCATGGTGTCTGGGCCCTACTCAGCAGCGGCCGCAGCGCCGCGCCGGTGTGGGAGCGTGGCTCTGCAGCGATGCGCTCGGGCGGACCCGCCGCGACCAGCCAGCCCCCGGCATCACCTCCCTCCGGACCAAGATCCACCACCCAGTCCGCCCGTTTGATCACGTCCAGATTGTGCTCGATCACCACAACGGTGTTCCCCGCATCGCGCAAACGTTCCAGCACCGACATCAGCCGTTCGACGTCCGCGAAGTGCAGCCCCGTGGTCGGCTCGTCCAGCAGGTACAGCGTGCGACCGGTCTCCCGGCGGCTGAGCTCGGCGGCCAGCTTCACGCGCTGCGCCTCGCCGCCGGAAAGCGTGGTCGCCGGTTGCCCGAGCTGCAGATACCCCAATCCCACCTCGACCAGCGTCCGCAGCCGCCGTGCGACCGCCGGCACCGGAGCGAACAGATCCAAGGCCTCCGCGATCGTCATGTCCAGCACGTCCGCGATGGATCGCCCACGCCATTTCACCTCGAGCGTTTCGCGGTTGAACCGCCGGCCACCACATTGTTCGCAGGGGACGTACACGTCGGGCAGAAACTGCATCTCCACCTTCAAAATGCCATCCCCGCGACAGGTCTCGCAGCGCCCGCCCTTCACGTTGAAGCTGAAGCGGCCCGGCCGGTAACCCCGCTGCGCAGCCGCCGGTGTTGACGCGAATAAATCGCGGATCGGGTCGAACGCACCGGTGTAGGTCGCCGGGTTGCTGCGCGGTGTCCGCCCGATCGGCGACTGGTCCACGACCACCATCTTGTCGATATGCTCTAACCCCTCGATCCGCTCGTGCCGGCCGGGCGTCTCGCGCGCACCATAGAACTGCCGCGCGATTGCCCGGCGCAGCACCACGTCCACCAACGTGCTCTTGCCGCTACCCGACACGCCCGTCACGCAGGTCAGCAGTCCGACCGGCAGTCGGATCCGCTCCCCCTTGAGGTTGTTCTCCCGCGCGCCGACGATTTCGATCCACCGGCCGTCGGGCTGACGCCGTTGCGCGGGGACCGCGATCGCACGTTCGCCCCGCAGGTACGCGCCGGTCAGCGTCGGCGCACGCTCCAGCTCCGCGACCGGTCCCTGGAACACCACGTGGCCGCCCTCACGGCCGGCACCGGGCCCCAGATCGATCACCCAGTCCGCCGCGCGAATCGTCGCCTCGTCGTGTTCCACGACCACCACCGTGTTGCCGCGATCGCGCAGCCGCCGCAGCGTTTCAATCAGTCGGCCGTTGTCGCGGGCATGCAGCCCGATGCTCGGCTCGTCCAGCACGTACAGCACACCGACGAGACCCGACCCGATCTGCGTCGCCAGCCGGATGCGCTGCGCCTCGCCGCCGGAGAGCGTGCCGCTCTCGCGATCGAGCGTCAGATAGTCGAGCCCGACATCCCACAAAAACTGCAGCCTCGCCCGGATCTCCCGAACGACCTCCGCGACCACACGCGCACGCGTCGGATCCAGCCCCGCGGTCGCTCGCTCCAGCCACTCCGCGGTCTGTCGCACCGACATGCGCAACACGTCCGCGATCGAGACGCCGCCAACGGTGCACGCCAGGCTTTCCCGCCGCAAGCGGGCCCCGCGGCAGTCCGGGCAGGGCCGCCGGGAGAGGTACTGGCGCAGCCGCTCGCGCACCTCGTCACTTTGCGTCTGCTCCATTCGGCGGCGCAGATTCGGAATCACGCCCTCAAACGGCCGCCGCAGCCGCCGCCATGCGCCACCGCGCCAGTAGCCAAACTCGACCAGCTCCTCCCCGGACCCGTACATCAACCGCTGCCGGAACTCCGGGGGAAGCTCGCGATAGGGCGTGGTCATGTCCACGCCATAGTGCCGCGCCACCGCTCGCAGCACCATCTTGTAGTAGATCAACAGGCGCCGCCCGCCACGCCGCCAGGCCTGAACCGCCCCCTCCTCCAGCGAGAGCTCCGGATTGGGCACGATCAGATCCTCGTCGAAGACCTCGACCGATCCGAGGCCATGGCAGGCCGGGCAGGCGCCGTACGGGCTGTTGAACGAAAAGTGGCGCGGCTGCAACGTTTCGAAACTCAGCCCGCAGTGCAGACAGGCGTTCGTCTCGGAGTAAAGCGTCTCAAGGGTCGCTCCCCCTTCGCTGGTCAGCGCGACCAGCCGCCCCCCGCCCGCGCGCAGTGCGGTCTCCACCGAGTCGTTGAGGCGGGACCGCACCTCGGGCGCGAGCGTCAATCGATCCACCACCGCCTCGATCGTGTGTTTGCGCCGGGGGTCCAGCGCCGGCGCCGACTCGATCTCCACCACCGAGCCGTCAATCCGCGCTCGCACAAACCCGTCCTTCATTGCCTGCCGCAGCACCGCCTCGTGACGGCCCTTGCGCCCGATCACCAGCGGTGCCAGCAACGTCAGCGCGGTGCCGCGCGGCCGTTCCAGCAACCGCTCCACGATCTGTTCTGCACTTTGGGGCGTGATCGGGCGGCCGCACTTCCAGCAGTGCGGCTGGCCCGCGTGCGCAAACAGCAATCGCAGATAGTCGTGGATCTCCGTCGTCGTCGCAACAATCGAACGCGGATTTGCTCCGGCGGTCCGCTGTTCGATCGCGATCGCGGGCGGCAGCCCCTCAATGTGATCCACATCCGGCTTCTGCATCTGTCCGAGGAACTGCCGCGCATATGCCGAGAGGCTCTCCACATACCGCCGCTGCCCCTCCGCATACAGCGTATCGAACGCGAGGGACGACTTGCCCGAGCCGCTCAGGCCCGTGATTACCGTCAATCGTCCGCGCGGAATTCGAACCTCGATGTTCTTGAGGTTGTGCTCCCGCGCGCCGCGAACGTGGATGTCGCCGTCGGCTGCGGTCACCGCGTGACTCCTCTGCCGCCCGCACTTCGGCGGACTCCGCGCCGGCGTCGGCGCCGGTCGTGCAGGCCGCCCCTCACTGTTTCGCGGCAGAAAACGTCCCCGAGTAGAGCACTGTATTTGTGCCGCTACCGGCGGAGCCCTCGATGCTGCCGACGATCCGCCCCCCCACGAGCGTGCCGATGTAGCGGACCTCTCCGTCCGTGCCCGGCACCCTCACCGGCGCGGTCAGGACAAAGCCGGTTCCGGACAGGCGGGTTTGCATCGCCACGCCGGGATGCAGATCGCTGCTGGAGACGGTTCCATCGTCCGCAATTCGGATCGTCGCCGGCCGCGTTTCACACGTCGGTGCGGCGCCCGTGAGCGTCTGGCAGCGGGTTGCGGTACCCACATAAGTGCCGGGCGCACCGCCCGGCACGTCCCCGCCTCCATCCCCGTCCCCGCTGTTCGCCGCCCACACCGCCACCCCGCCAGCGGCCAGCGCAACCCCCCCACCGATCAGCGCCGGCGTCACCCACCCCGGCCGTTCGCGCGCCGCCTCCCCGCTGGGCGCCTGCAATCGCACCGCCACCCACGGCGTCTCCGCGGTCGCGCCCCGGTCGTCCTCCGCGGAGATGTAGTAGCTCACTCGGTCGAGCACCGCCAGCACCCCCGCCGGAATCGTCCCCACCCACACGCCCGCGCCGGTGGACTGCATCGGCACCGCGAATGGCGCCGCATCGCGGGAGGTGCTGTAGTGCAGCTGAACGGCCCGAACCGCGCGGCCCCGCCCGTCCACCTTCGCCCGGATCATCAGCGGTTCGCCCTTCACGCCGACGGTCACCGGCGTGTGCTCAATCTGCGGTGCCGCCCGGACCATCGCCGCCGCCAGCGTCACCGCGGCCGCCACCCGCCGCATCCATCCGTTCATCGTTCGAAGCTCCGCAGCCAGAGTCTACCGGATCACCGCCGCGCACGCCAGCGGCCAGCCCGCCGGCGCACTGTTGCCGGCAACCCCGCCGGTTGAGATTGGTATTACCTGGTACTACAATTTTTCTATGGGCTCGACATCGCGTTCGTCGCTCCGGGTGATCACGTTCAAGGCAGAACAGAAGCTGGCGCAGGCGCTGCAAGTGTTGCCGAACCGCTCCAGTTTCATCCGCGCCGCGCTGCTGCACGCGCTCGATCACATTTGCCCCCTCTGCGGCGGCAGCGGCGTCTTCACGCCCGACCAGCGCCGGCACTGGCGCCACTTCGAGGCCTCCCACGCGGTCCGACGCTGCCGAGACTGCCATGCGGTCCACGTCGTCTGCCGCGCCGGCGCCGCCCGCCCCGCCCGAAGGCATTGCGCGACAACATGAGCCGCACGATCCCGACGCTGGCGCTGTGGGCTGCCGCCACCCTCAGCGGCGCCGCCGCACCGCCGCGGGTCCTCGCAACGATCTTCCCGCTGTACGACTGGGCCCGAGCGATCGCCGGCCCCGCCGCCCAGGTCCGCCAGCTTCTTCCGCCCGGCGCGGAGGTCCACTCGTGGGCTCCCACCCCCTCCGACGTCGCCGCCCTCCACTCCGCCGATCTCTTTCTCTACGCCGATGCCCAGCTCGAGCCGTGGGCCGAACGCCTGCTTCAGTCGGTCGGCACCACACCGGCGGTGTTCGTTGCCAGTCGGCATTTGCCCGCAGACATCCCCCCCAACGCGGACCCGCATTTTTGGACAGATCCTCTCGCGGTGACCAGCGTGGTCGCAGCGCTGAGCGAGGCGCTGGTCCGGTTGGACCCACCCCGCGCCGAAGAATACCGCGCGCGATGCCGCACCTACCTCGAGCAGGTCACGGGGCTCGACCGGGACATCCGCGAACTCGTCCGTCGGGCTCGACGGCGAACCATCATCTTCGCCGGACATCGTGCGTTCGACGCCTTCGCCCGCCGCTATGGTCTGACGTTCCTCACTCCCATCGAGGCCTTTTCGCCCGATGCGCCCCCGTCGCCCCACGCAGTTGCAGGCCTGGTGCGAGCGGTTCGCGACACTCACGCGCGCGTGGTCTACCACGAGGAAATCCTCGAGCCCAAAATCGCCAGCGTCATCGCCGCCGAGTCCGGCGCACAATTGCGCCGGCTCCACGCACTCCATAATCGCACGCCAGAAGAGGCGCTCCGCGGTGAAACGTGGCTGTCGCTGTACCGGCGGAACCTCGAAGTGCTGAGGGAAGGCCTCGATGCTCCATGAGCAGCTGCGTTGGTGACGTTCCGATTCTGCGGGTTCGGGACCTCACGGTCCGGCTGGGCGAGCTCGTCGTACTGGACCACGTGACGTTCGAGGTGCCCGCCGGCGCTTACGTCGGTGTGGTCGGCCCGAATGGCGCCGGCAAGACCACGCTGCTCAGAGCGATGCTGAACCTGATTGCCCGGGAATCGGGCGTCGTGGAGTTTTACTCACCAGACGGCCACCCCGCACAGCCGCGAATTGGTTACCTGCCGCAGAGTTTTTCGCTGCCCCTGCCGCGGTTCCCGGCCTGCGTCGAGGAAATCGTCGAAACCGGATGCGTAGCCGGAGCGCGCGAGTCGGGAGATGGCCGCAGGCGACGCGGCGACGTGGTTCAGGCGGCGCTGGAGGCCGTCGGCCTGAGCGCGCTGCGGCGGCGAGCGGTCGGCAGTTTGTCCGGCGGCGAGCGACAACGTCTGCTGCTGGCTCGAGCGCTTGCCGCGGAGCCGCAGCTGCTGATGCTCGATGAGCCCACCACCGCACTGGACCCCGCCTTTCGGGAAGCGTTTTACCGCCTGCTCGAGAAGTGGAATCGCGAACGCCGGACCACGATTCTGTTGGTCACCCACGACACCGCAACAATTGGCGCCCATGCCCAGCGGCTTTTGTACCTTGACCGAAGTGTCGTGTTCTACGGGACGTTCGAGCAGTTTTGCGCCTCCGCGGATATGTGCCGTCGCTTTGGCGCACCGCACCAGCATCTCATCTGCCACCGGCACGGCCCTGATACGGAGGACAGCTCCCATGCTGCCACCGGCTGAGCTTCTGCGGTACGCCTTTGTTCAGCGCGCGGTCGTGGCCGGGCTGCTCGTGGGACTGGCGAGCGGTTTCCTCGGCGTAATTCTGCTGCTGCGCCGCTCGGCGCTGGTGGGTGAAGGGCTCTCGCATTTCACGTTGGGCGCTGTCGGGATCGCACTGTGGCTGGGGTGGGCGCCACTGTCGTTGGCGCTGCCACTGGCCGCTGCCGCCGCACTGCTGATGGCGCGGCTGCCGGAACGCGGCACGATGTTTGGCGACACTGCAATCGGCATGGTCGCCGCCACCGGCCTGGCAGTGGGCAGTGCACTGGCCGCCCGTGGCGGCGGATTCCGCGCCGACCTGTTCGCATATCTGTTCGGCGATGTGCTGGCGGTGACACCGCGGGACGTGATCGTTGCCTCGGCGCTGGCCGTGGCCGTCACGGTCGCCGTCCTGCCATTGCGCCGGCACTGGCTCTCGATCACGTTCGACGCGGATCACGCGCGCGTTTGCGGACTGCCGGTTCACCGATACGAACGAGGACTTGCGATCCTCACCGCCGGCGCCGTCGTCATCGGACTGCGAATCGTCGGCAGCTTGCTGATGACCAGTTTGTTGATCTTTCCGGCAGCAACAGCGTTACTGCGAGCGCGAAGCTTTACAGGGGCCATCCTTTCCTCCGGTGCACTCGGCGTCGCCGGCGTGTTCGGAGGTCTAGCGGTGGGCCTTCTCCTCGACGTTCCCGCCGGCCCCGCGATTGTGCTGGTTCAGGCCGCGATGTTCGCGCTGGCGTGGCTCGCAAACACCTCGCAGAAACGACAGAGACGATCGCTCATTTGACCGACTGGTACGGCTTTGATAGCGTCCGGTGCGGCGTTGGGCCATGCCCTGTGCCGCATGCCAGCCTGTGCGGACCTGCCCCCCCGCGGGGCGAGGTGCGGCACTCGTGAGCTTGCTTCGGATCCGTCACGCGGAGAGGTGCCAGAGTGGTTGATTGGGCACGCCTGGAGAGCGTGTGTCCCCCAAAAGGGGACCGTGGGTTCGAATCCCACCCTCTCCGCCATCTCCTTCCTTGCCACCATGAGGTGTTCCGCCTGGCCTCCGACCGCCGGTGGCGGCACGCCGGTCGGGCTCAGGCGCGATTGGCTGGCGAGCCGGGCGCGAACCCGACCGAACCCCTTGCGGCTTCCCGATGAAGGCGGCCGCGATCCTCGCAGATCTCATACTGGTGTTGCACTTCGGCTACATCGCCTTTATCGTCGGCGGCCAGCTTTTGATCCTGATCGGCGGCTGGTGGAGATGGCGGTGGGTCCGTCACCGGGGCTTCCGGCTCCTCCACCTGGGCGCGATCGCTTTCGTCACGCTCGAGGCTTGGCTCGGACTGCCCTGCCCTCTCACCGTCTGGGAAGACCGCTTGCGCCGCGTCGCAGGGCAGCCGGGATACCAACGTTCTTTTTTGTACGACTGGATCGGCCGTTTCATCTATTTCGACGCGTCGCCCATTACTTTTGCGATCGCCTACACACTGTTCGGGCTGATCATCGTCGCAAGTTGGCGGCTCATCCCACCAAACAAGAAATCAATCCCGGCGGCCCCGCCCCCCTGAACAACATCAGCAACGACATGCCGGAAGGCAACACGCCGCCGGCCCATTGCGTTCGCCGGACGCGTCGCCTCCCCGCCGCAGGAACGGGAGCTGTGGATTCTTCCGTCCCCGCCGTCCCACGGCGCACATCGGGAAGAATCTCAACCGCAGTCTGTTTCAGCAGAGCCGCGTACGTGGCAAGCGCCTTGAGCCTCAATTGGAACAGTGCACAGAAGATCCCCGCCCTCCGCGCCGCCGCCCTGATGACGATGGTCCGCCGGCCTGAAAATCGCTCCTCCGACGCCCGCCTTGCGTGCAGCGCCGCGAATGACAACCCACATGGAGTGCTTCGATCCGCCGGCGCCCACGGGTCCAACGTCTCCTTGTCCCGCTCCTGTTCCTGCGGCCGCACCCTCAATCGACCCTCCCGATGCGCCGGTCATCGCGGCAACCCTGCTGCCCGCAAAGCAGAGAAAAACTCGTTTCCGCTGGGTTCGTTCCGCCGGCAACGCGCCAGCGCGTGACTTCCTCAAGATGCGGTTCCGCTGGTGGGTCAACGTGGAGGTCGGCACGTGGGAGGCTGCCCAAACACACACCCCTTTTCTTGTCCACCCCGCGGCAGGTCCCGCCGGGCCAACGTCGTGCACCTTTGCAGGGGGACGCTCCACCACCCTCGCGTGGCCGCCCCCTCACTGCGCGTTCCGCGCCGCATCCGGCGAAATCCCTCTCCCGTCCAAGCGGGACGCTTCCGGAAAACGCTCCGCGGGGATCAGCAGGGAGCCGCTTCGCCGTGGGGATAGCGGTAGTCGGCGGTCGCGTGCTCGGAAATCCGTTCCGTCGAACCGTACCGCAGGCGATACAAATACAGCTGACAACGGCCGAACGGGCCGGCGTGATAGACAATTGCGCTTTGATCAGGGAGCCACCGCGGATACGCAAACCACAAGGGCCGGCCATCCTCGTTCGCAAACGGTTTCGGGTGGTCGACCCGACGCCGCGGCGCGTCGAACTCCGCAATGTACAGCGTCCGACCCGCCATTGACCGCCCCCGGGAAAAGGACTGGTACTCGAAACAGATCAATCGCTCGTCAGGCGAAACGCTGATTCGATCCAGCAGCCCGTCCTTCGCCAGTGCGCACTCAATGGGTTCATACACGGGTTCTGTTCGATCTGTGTATTCAAGAAGTTAGTACCCGCGGCCCAGACGAGGAGGGGTGGCAGCGACCAGCAGTCGGCCATCCCGCAGTGCCGAATGTACCCAGGTGGTCACACGTCGGTCCGTGATCGCCTGCTCCTCGCCAGCGCGGCCCCCCACCCGACTGCGCATCACGATGTACCCGCCAGTGGCTTCATTCTTTCGGTTCCAGACCGGCGTGCTTGTCCCGTCCCGCGTCCAGGTGGGATTGAAGTCGGTATGGGTTCCATCGCTCAGAAAATGAAGGCCGGTCCCGTCGACCTTCACCACCAGAATCGCAGTCTTCCAGTTTGCCACCACACGGTCGTCCCTCAAACGCCGAAAGCCGACCAGCAGTCCGCCCGTCGGCGACCAGGACGGCTTGAAGTCCCAGTGCCCGGACGTGACCACCCGTTCGGCGCTTCGGCCCGGCACACCGATACGCAGTTCGCCGTCGCAGTAGTAGGAGATGCGCGACTCCGATCGCGCCGCATGCTCGCCGCGATCCCCCTCGGGTCCGGCTGCGCCCACTGCCGCGGCGGCCAGAAACTCCCGCCTCGTCAATCCCCTTGTCGACACCGTTTTCACTCCTTTACCTCATCTCGCCCGCGCTCCTGCGCGGCCGGAACCTCACGCCGGGGATCCCGCCCATACACCCCGTCATGCTCCGGTACAGGCAGCCGAGGCAGTGAGTCCTCCGGCCGGTCCTCCGCAAACCACCAGTTTCGTTCAAATCGGAACGTCTCCGGCGCGGTGCCCGGTCCGATGTTCACCTCCTCGCGGAGATCGGCACGACGAAACACAATCCGATTATCCGCAATTCGAACGTTGCCGCACCGAAGAAATTGTGGATCGCGAGTCTCCTGTAGGATGCGGAACACCCATCGCCGCGGAAACAGCACGATGTTGTTTTCGAACCGTGCACTGTCCGCGCCAACAAACGCGACGGCGCACAGCCCACCTTCGATGCGGCAGTCCCGCACCACCACTTCCCGCGCCTCCCACGTCGCACTGGCCGGCCGGAAAAATTCCCGCCCCGTCGAGCCACCAATGTTCAACGGCCGCTGGCCCGCCTCCACCAGCCGACAGCGTTCGACCACCACCCGACGGCTTCCTCCCTTGATCTGGATCCCGGCGGCCGCGCCGTTGCTTGGCCGGCCAATGATGTCACAGTCGCGGATCAGCACGTCGTCACAGCCGACGAGGTCGATCGCCTGACCTCCCCAGCCTTCGATGACGCACTCACGGATCATTACGTGCTGCAAACCGGAAAGTTTGATGCCGTCATAGTTGCCACCGGGACGAACCTCACGAACACGCACGCCTTCGAGCAGGACATCCGAGACCGGCGGATTGGCCGGCCCGCCATCGTCAATGTTCAGACCGTTGATCTTCTGGCCGCGAAACTCCAGCGCGCGCACGACGAGGCCGGGACACATCGAAAACTGCCATCCCGTCTCGCCACCCTGAATGATTGGCGGACGACTCGAATCCGCAGCGCAGACGGTCAGGTTCGACACGCCCCGGACATACAGCCGGCCGGCATATGCGCCTGGCGCCAACTTGAGCACATCTCCGGCTTGTAGAGCACGGACCGCGTCACGCA
This sequence comes from Kiritimatiellia bacterium, assembly GCA_026417735.1. NCBI lineage: Bacteria > Pseudomonadati > Kiritimatiellota > Kiritimatiellia > Kiritimatiellia bacterium. Next base: position 51,443 of record JAOACR010000007.1, on the reverse strand, counting down.
GTTCGGCTTCGCTCTGCACCCTGCGTTCGGCCGCGCCACCGACAACCGCGGCAAAAACAAGAATCACCCTCCACATCCGCCGAAGCCAGGTCACCATTGGGGCGCCGTACCTTTCGTCAACGCAAACACCGCCTGCCTCCTGCAACATGGGGGCGCCGCCCTTCCTCCGCACCAGTCGGTCCACCGGCCCTTTCCGAGGGGCAACAAGATGCTTCGTCCATCGAACGCGAGACGTCACGCCCGAACGCCTTCACCTCCAGCGTCTCCCGGCGGGGTTCTGCCGGCTCACCGATGGTCACGGTGCCGGCCGCGATCTGAAGCGGATCCAGCGATTCGTCCTCACCGGAATCGCCTCCGTCCAGTTTTCCAGCTCGGCCCGCTGGAACCAGAGAGTCCCTCCGGCGGCGTCATACCGAACATACGGCTGCCATGTGCGACCAAAGTTGGTGGTGAATTCGATGCCATAGAGCAAGTTCGTGCCCGCGAACTGGCTGAACAATGAGGTCCGCTGCAGCGGCCGCAGCAGGGAGGGCGTCTCCAGCACCTCGTTCACCACGGCGAGAACACGAGTGTCCCGTCCCTCCCCGCGCAGCGCGACCCGCCACGGCCCAGTGCGGGCGGGCACATGGTTGGTCATCCACATGCTGAGCTGTCCTTCCGTGTGCATCCAGATCTCGCTCTGCATCCTGAACCGACCGTCCGCGAGAGGCGATACGTCGATCCATCCCTGTGACACGGGCGAGACGCAATTGCGAATGCGAGCGAATAGGTGAGGCTCTCCGTCCTCATCTGCAAGCCAAACTTCTGCCAAAAGCGACTCCGCCCGGACTGGAATCCGGCCGACGGACTGGGTCGCCCCGCCGAGCGCGAGGAGTTGCATGTGCGCATTTTTCACTTGCATCGGATACGGAGGGTAAGAATCCTCATCGAAGCGGACGATGGTCACCTCGTACGCGAAGTCGAAATCAAAGTTGATGCGCAGGTCCGCTTGAACCTGAGTCCGCACGATGTTCGTGAATCCCATCATACGAACCCGCCGCAGATCGAAACAAAACACGTGGTTGGTCCCGAGGTACTTGAACGTGCCCTCATAGCGCACGACCTCATTCGGCAACCAGACATCGAACGCGCTGGACATCGGAGGCAGCAAGTTGGTGCCGACGATGGCTTCCGGCCAGTGGGGTGGCAGCGTCGCGCGGGACAGCACCGCGAGGAAGAAAACCACCGTACCAGCCGCCCGCAACCGCGCGCCGATCGACGTCGCCGCGCAAGGTGCACACCGCAAAGTCGACGGGGCCCCCGGACACGCTCTGCGGTGAGGAGCTGAAAGCCGTTTCTCGCTGATTATTGCAGTCATCGGCAGACCTCCCATTCTGCGCAAAGCCACAATGGTCCGATGGCTGCATCCGGCCCCACACTTATACCGTCCGACGATGCGCGCCACGTCGTTCGCGCTCCAGCTTATTGCCCCGACGAGAGACCGGCCACCCCCCCGCCGGAACTCGGCCGCTCGCCTCAATATACCACCGCCTCCGCTCCGGTAAACCAGGTCGGCTCCGCCTCGCGGTCGAGTTCGATCTTAATGGCGAACTTCGAACCGGCGCCCTGGGTCAATCGCCTGGGAGAACCTCAGCCGCTGCGCTTCCAGAGCCTGGCCTCCATGGAGGCGCTTCCGGTCGATGACCCAGCTGGCCGCTTTGCGTCGATTGCCCCGATCCGGCCGTCCTCGCACCGCCATCGCCGCCCACGGCGGTCTTGCATCGGGGGCTCTGACGCGCGTGTTGGCGACCGTCAGATCGCCCCCCCGATGGTTCACCGCGCGAGAGGGAAGCATCAGCGCAAGCCTTTTCCTGCCGCGAGCAAGAAACGCGGATCGCCGCATTTCTCACCGTGGTTGCGGTAAGTGCAGCCGCCTTGACGGTCTGTCTCCTCCCGTTGGTGTTGCCGAACGGCCGCTCTCACAGGGAACAGGCGTTGGGGAGCCGCCGCCCCTGAGCGTTCCGCGACGGCTGGCTAGATTCCCGGTCCTCAGGCATCCGACTCGCCAAACACTACCGCCTCAAACACCTCAAAGTCCGCCCCGCTTCGCCAGTCGTCGGGGGCGAGCCCCGCCTTGAGCGCGAGATGGCGGAGCGTCGTCGGCAGGTCCCATCCCTGCTGAGGCGCCACCTGCGGCAGGAAGAGCGCAGTGTGGCCTTCCTTCCGGAGGATGATGCCGTGCCGACCCAACACGATCTCGGACCACGACGAGACTGGCTTCGGCTCGGACAACGCGGAGATCTCAATCCGGCATAGCGGCAGCTCCAGCTCCTGAAGCGGCGGAAACCGTGGGTCACGGAACGCGGCATTCAGCGCCTGGTCCATCACCGCCGCATACAACGCGCGGGTCGGCAGAATCTCACCGATGCAACCGCGCAGCTCACCGTGTTTGTGTAGCGTCACAAACGCACCCGCCACTTGTCGCATCGCGGGGGTGATCTGCACCCCGAGCTCGGCGGGGGTCGCACGGCGCTGGTGGGCAAAGTAGAACCGGATCGTGGACCGGGCCAGCGACAGCAGCGCCGCGCGATCGGGCTCGGGAATCTGCAGCGGGCCCTCCTCTGTCGCCGAGGATTTCGGCGCCGGCTCTGCCGGCCGCTCAAGTGGCCTTGGCGTCCAGCGGCACCGAATCGCCGCACTGAGATAGCTCACCGAGTTCAGCCAGTCGCCGGTGATCCGTCCGGAGGTGTCGTAGGCGAGGAGCCGGACCTCCGCATCCTCCGGCAACATCGCGGTGAGCACGGCCACAGGGTCGCGGCCACAGATGGTCGCACCTGTCCGGTCAATGTAGCGCCGAAAACCGACCGCATCCCGCCGCCGGATAAACTCGAAGGCGCCCAGGTCCAGCTCCCGCAGCTTCGTTTCGATCGCGCCGGTGAAGGGCACGTAATCGAACCTCGGCCCATAGTGTGTGAAGTCGGTGCTGGCCACCACCAAGGTGTTGGAGTCCATCTCCGCGCGAAGACAGGCCGCTGCCTCGGTGACCGCCGCATCGTCGAGCTGGCCGACCACCAGCGGGACCAGCCGGAACTCCCCCAGCGCATCCTGCAGCAGAGGGAACTCGATCTCGATGCTGTGCTCACCCGGCATAGCACCGCGCACCGTCCGAAACAGCGGATAGCGGCGAAGTCGGCCGACGAACTCAACGTCGATCGGAATCGAGCCCAGAATTGTGGCGTATGCGTCTGCGTCCGGCGTAGCGATCGCATTGCGCATCGGCACGCGGTGCGTCGGGCCCATCACGATCACGCGCGAAAACGATCTCCCCTCCACCATCCGCGCCCCGTGCGCGGCGACCGCACCGGAGTACTGGTAGCCCGCGTGGGGGAGAATCAGGGCAAAGACCGCAGAGTCCGGAGTCTGACCCGAGGCCGCCCTTTTGGCGCGCAGTTCGCGGCGGAGCTCCCGCTCGTCCGCCGTGTACCAGGAGCCCGCCAGAGTGGATGTGTACGTGAACGGCGCTGCGTTAGTGTTCATCGCCCGACCTCCGGGCGGCCGCACCGCCGCGCCGAGGCACGTCAGCGCAACCGCCACCGTGGTGCGATACCGTCCTCTCATGCCGCCTCCGCCGACCAGCTACCGCGCGGCATCGCCGGCCGGCCTCTCCTCCACCCTACTCCAGAGCCGTCGCCCCGACAATCACACCATTGCAAACCAAGACACACTCACGCTATTCTCGCCAACGTTAGCCCCTAGCATGGGACCAGAGGAGTTACCAATGCGAACACTTTGGTCGTGTTGTATGTTATTCCAATCGTTGATGTTGAGCGGCCTGACCGCTGCAGCGACCGACCGGCCCAGCTTCGTGCTGGTCTTCACCGATGATCAGGGCTGGGCCGACGCCGCCTTCGCCGGTCACCCCTATTTAAAAACCCCCGCGCTGGATCGCCTTGCGCGGGAGGGCACGTGGTTCCAGCAGTTCTATGTCGCCTCCACCGTCTGCTCGCCCAGCCGCGCCGCAATCCTCTCCGGTCGCGAACCGGCCCGCTATCACATCCACGGTCATTTCTCGGACCCAGAACTGAACACGCAGCGGCACATGCCCCACTGGCTCGATCCCGCTGCACCCAGCGTCGCCCGGCTGCTCCGGGCCGCCGGTTATGCGACCGCTCATTTCGGCAAATGGCATCTGGGCAGCGGGCCGGGAGCGCCCGAACCCTCCGCCTACGGTTTTGACGTCCATCTCTGTGTAAACGCCAACGGCCCGGAACTCGGTGGCGAGGGTGCCCGGCGAGATCCCTTCTTCCGAGCGAAGTCCACCGCGATGATCGTGGATGAGACCATCGCGTTCATGCGGGCGAACCGCGAACGGCCGTTCTACGTCCATGTTTGGACGCTGCTGCCTCACGCGCCGTTGCGGCCGACCCCGGAACAGCTCGCGGGGTACTCCAACCTTTGCCCGCGTGCGGATGATCCTGCGTTCGGCCCCTGGATGCAGCGCTACCTCGCTGCGGCGGCGGACTTGACCAACCAAATGCGAGTTTACGCCGCCTCCATCACCGATCTCGATACTCAGCTCGGCCGGCTGCTCGACGCGATGGACGAGCTCGGCCTCTCTTCGAACACCGTGCTGTTTTTCAGCAGCGATAATGGCCCGGAAGACTACCGGATCAGCAATGCCGCGAACGCCGGTGTGGGCTCCACCGGGCCGCTGCGCGCGCGGAAACGGAGCCTGTACGAGGGCGGCATCCGGACCCCCGGCCTCCTACGCTGGCCCGGCCGCGTGCCCGCCGGCCGCGTGGATCGCGAGTCGGTGCTCAGTGCACTCGACTGGATGCCCACCGTCTGCCGGCTTGCCGGCGTCGAGATTCCGCCCGACCAGCGGGGAGTCGGCGAGGACGTCAGCGACATCTGGTTCGGCGCCACCCGCCCGCGTCGGACGGACCTGCACTGGGAGTGGTTGTTCCGCGTGTGGGGCGATGAGTACCTTCCCCCCATGCTCGCGATCCGGTCCGGTCCGTGGAAGCTGTTCGCCTACCATGACGGGTCGGGCGTCGAGCTCTACCGTATCCCCGACGATCCCGGTGAAACCCGCAATCTCGCCGCTCACGAGCCCGTCATCGTGAGCAATCTGGTCAATCGCCTTCTCGCCTGGGCGGATTCGCTGCCGCCGAGCGAGGCGCGCCGCAAAGCCGCCGAAACGCGAACTCCGTTTGACGCTACGGCATCCGCCCGGCGGCCTCCTACCCCTCAGGCCGAGGCTCGCCGGGAGATCTTCCGCAAAAAGGACAGGGACTCCGACGGGCGCCTGACCCTCGACGAATACCTCGACCGCTTTCCGGATCCGGTGGAGGGCCGCCGCCGTTTTTCGGCCTTCGACTCAAACCACGACGGCATCCTCAGCGAGGAGGAATTCGCCCGCGCCGGCGGCCAGTAACGCCTCTCAGGTGTTGCGCTCCGCTCTCGACTTGCACCCGGAGGTGCACTGCGTATGTTGATCGGGATCTTTTGGAGCTGTCAGCGATGCCGTTCACACTGCCCTTAGGCGCGAAAGCGCCGCCGTTTCGTCTGCCCGGCACCGACGGGCGCATCTGGTCGCTGGACGATTTTTCTGATGCGCCGGTGCTGGTGGTGTTCTTCACTTGCAACCACTGTCCGTACGTGATCGGGTCGGATGAGATCACGCGCGCAACGGCGGAGCGGTTTGCATCCTGGGGCGTGCGTTTTGTGGGCATCAACTCGAACAGCGCGCAAACCGTGCCCGAAGACGACTTTCCCCACATGGTGGAACGCATGGCGCGATACAAGTTCCCCTGGGTGTATCTGCGCGACGAAAGTCAGGAGGTCGCTCGCGCCTACGGGGCGCTGCGCACCCCCCATTTTTATGTGTTCGATCGCGATCGTCGGCTCGTCTACTGCGGTCGCGGCGTGGACCAGCCTCGCGACCCCTCGCGGATGACCGTGAACGATCTTGCGAACGCCCTTGACGACGTCGTAAACGGCCGGCCCGTGCGGGTGCCGCTGACGAACCCGATCGGCTGCAACATCAAGTGGGCGGGCAAACCGTTCAAGTGGATGCCGCCCGAGGCCTGCGATCTGGTCTGACCGGCGCCGCAGCTTGAGTGGCCACACAGGGGCGCTATGCTGGCGCCATGCGGGACGAGCTGCGGATGGGTCGTCGAGCCTTTCTGGCAAGAGCTGCCATCGCGTCGACCGCAACCGTCGCGGGGGCCCCGGTCAGACCCGTCTGGCCGCCTGCGGTCGTACTCTTCAGCAAGGTCTTTCAGGAGCTGAAGCTCGACTTTGAGACAGCGGCCGAGCTCACCGCTCAAACTGGCCTCGATGGTGTGGACTGCCCGGTGCGACCGGGTGGCGAAATCGAGCCCGAACGGGCCGCGGACGAATTGCCGCGCTACGCGGAGGCGCTTCGCCGGCGCGGCCGCCGAATCGGGCTGCTGACCACGCACATCGTTCGCCCGGACTCGCCACACGCGGAAACCGTGCTTCGAACCGCGAAAGAGCTGGGCATCCGATGGTACCGCACCGGCTACTGGCGCGTGCCCAAAGATGCGGCGCCCCCCGATATCGAGGCGATCCGCGCCGGTTTGCGTGAACTCGCGGACCTGAACCGCCGCCTCGGTGTGACGGCGGTCATTCAGAACCACTCTGGCGGGTTCGTTGGTGGGGATCTTGACGAGATGGCCAGGGTGCTTCAGGGGCTGAACCCGGATGAAGTTGGCTTTGCCTTCGACCTGTGTCACGCCCTGATCACGCACGGCGACGGCTGGGCGCCACGTTTTCAACGGCTCGTCTCACACGTGCGTGTCGCCTACGTGAAAGACACGCGTCTGCCCCGCGAAATGGTACCGCTCGGGCAAGGCGAGCTCGGCCGTACCCATTGGTTCACCTGCCTGAAACAGCTCGCGCTGGAAGCGCCGCTTTCGCTGCACATCGAATACGACTGGGCTCGTGGTGCCGCAAGAACCCGCGAGGCGCTCGCCGAGGCGATCCGTAGCGATCTGGCGGTCCTGAAACGTTGGCTCGCCAGCGCCTAGTACTCCGCTCAGCCGCCCGTCTCGCCAGCGCCCCCACTTTGCAGACTCTCGCCGCTCCGCGGGGCCGGTCGGCGCATCTGGCGCTTCTCGTCAGTTCGCCAACCCGCCCGGCATGGCACCAAACGGAATGCCAAACAACAGTGCGCTCCACCCCTTCGGAAGGAGGTCCTCATCTATGGTCTGAAGACGGCCATCTGCGCCATGGACCTATGCACGTGTGGAATGCTGAGGCGGTGGCGCCCCTTCCTGCTCCGCTGATCATCGGCGACCAGTTGGTCGCTGTGGCGGAGAAGGTGAGGGTGAGCGTACGCGACCTCCGTCCCGCCAAAATGGTCCGCGGGGAAGGGGCATCTCGTAGGCGCTCACCGCTGGAACCGCCTTGCGGCTCGTTCCCGTTTCCACAGTCACGCTCGCAGTGGGATTGGAGGGAGTCGGCCCCAATCTTTCTCCGATGAGGCCAGTCCGCTGCCGCGCCACATCTGACCGACAGACTTGCGGGTACCAACCGACTCGTTGGCCGTTTTCGGCCCGTTGGGCCAAGCGGCGCGCACCGCGCCACCATGGCCACTGCCAGGCGAAGACGTGGGGATCACGGGTGCCGGTTCTGTCGGCGCGAAGGCCGCCGCGATCGCGCGGCCCGCAACGACGATCCGTGGTGATGGCCGGTCCAAACCCGCGCGGGCGACGACCGGCTCAACGGTTCGGCATCGCGTTCGCGCTGGGCAGCCGCGATACCCCCTCGCCGATGTGAGGGCCCTCTCGACATGCAGGCGGCGATCGGGCGAAGCGGCGGAAGCGATCCGCACTGGAGCCAGGCGAAGCACGCGAGAAAGGCGGCCTGATCACGGTGCCGTCCTCGGCGTTTCCAACCCGTCGGCCCTCCATGCGACGGCGTCCTGCGGGATAACGCAGTGCCGGCCGCGCAGTCAGAAGACGAGGGAACACCCCAAGCGGGGCAGAACCGCAGATCTGAGTCCGGTCGCTTCTGGCAGATAGCCCCGCGTCTTCGCCAGGACCCCCAGATCCAGGCGGAGGACCGTGCGATCGGTTGGTCGGGCCACCCGAAGCCGGACGGTCGCCTCCAGCGCCCCACCCCACTCTCCCCTCCTCGTGTTGAACAGAAGGTTGTCGGGCTGGCGCCAGAGGTGAACGGCCACGTCAGCGAGCGCGATGCGGGTCTGGGAAAGATCCGCCCACCGCAGCCCGGCGGCTGGGAACCACGCGCGTCGGTTCTGCATCGCCCGGCCGTACGCATGCAGTCCCCACGCGCCGACTCGCGCGCCCCACACGCTGAGCTCCAGGGCGTCTCCAAACGGCGTCAGCCCGTGCGCGACTGACGCGGCCACCGGCCGCCCCTCCGTCCATTCCCACGCCGCTTTCCCCCACAAGAGCGGCGAGCCGAGATTCGCCAGCGATCGCCAGCCGACCCGCCGCACGAAACGTCGCTCCTCCTCCGTGAGGTCCGACCATTCCGTGTAACGGCGGAACGGCATCGAGGGCCGATGCAGATGGCGGGCGGCACCGTACACGTCGTGCCCCACGATGTCGCGGTCCAGCTCGTCCTTTTCCTCCGCGATGTCTGGATTCCACCGCAGCAGGCCGCTCGCCAGATAGCCCATCAGTGAAAGGCGGCGAACCGCGTGGTCGGTCCATAGCAGTTCCGTACGTTCCTCACCCCACGCGGCGAGCGTTTCGGCAGCCAGACAGATCCGCGCGTCGGACTCTAGCCCGGCCGTGTGCAGCCGGATGAACGTCGGCAGATCGCGGTCCCGCAGGTCGCGCAACGTCTCATCCCGCACGCCGACCACGCGAGCCGTGCCATCCGGTCCAAACCACGGCTGCGAAACCGAGCCGATGTGCTTCGAGCTCAACACCGACCGGTGCGCTTCCTCATGGGTGAGTGGTAGCAACAGCAGCGCGTCCACACCAAGGTGAACAAGGCGCAGAGCGGGCGCGTCGTACGCGTCGCCGAGGGACCGCAGTGCGAGGCGGTGCACTGACAGAAAATTCTCATTGACCTGCCGCATCGTCAGAGGCAGCTCCGTCCCCTCTGCGAAAAGGAAGGGGTAGGAACGAAGCCCGTCACCGGCAAACGCGGCCGGCGCCGCGCCGAGCAGAAGGCTAGCGAGTCGGCGCCACATTCAGCTCGCCATCCAGCGCAACGAGCGGACCAGCTTCAGCGGGCACTCGGCGAATTCGTTCGCCATGGCGCACCCAGGTGGAGCGGCCGGAAGGGCGGCGCAGCGTGGCCCCGCGCAGCCGCCCTTCGGCCCAACGAATGTCCACTTCGACGCCGCCACGCGCGCGCAATCCGCGCACGGTGCCATCTCGCCATTCGGAGGGCAGTGCGGGCAGCAAATGCACCAGAAACCCGTCCTCCGCGGAGCCGGCCGCCGTCAGGCCGGCCCGAGAGGCGCGCACATGGCTCTGCAGCAACATTTCCACCACGCCCGCGGTGTAGCCGAAGTTGCCGTCAATCTGGAACGGCGGATGCGCGTCGAACAGATTGGGGTACAGCCCGCCCTTTCCGGGCCGCACCGGTTCGACCAGGTTTCGGATGATCACCATCGCGCGGTCGCCGTTCAGCAGGCGCGCCCAGAGATTGATCTTCCATCCCATCGACCAGCCGGTGGCGGCATCGCCGCGGAAGATCAGCGATTGCCGGGCTGCCGCCCACAGATTGGACTCGACCCACGTGATGTCATCGCCAGGGTGAAGACCCCAAAGATGCGATACGTGGCGGTGCTGGTTGCGCGGATCGTCCTTGTCCTCGAGCCATTCCTGGAGCTGGCCATGCCGACCAATCTGATTCGGTGCGATGCGGGGCAGCAGACTGCGAAGCCGAGCGGTGAGGCCGGGATCGACACCGCCGAGCGCCGCATCCGCCTCGAGAACCGCATGGAACAACCGCCGGATGATCTGGTGATCCATGGTGGGACCCATGACGAGCCCCCCCTGTTCCGGCGAATTCGACGGGCCACTGATGAGCCAGCCGGTGAACGGATCATCCACCAGCGTATCCACGAAGAAGAGCGCCGCCTCCCGCAGCACCGGCCAGGCGCGCTCGCGAAGAAACGTGAGATCCCCGGTGAACAGCACGTGGTCCCACATGTGCAGCGCGAGCCATGCGCCGCCGGTGAGCCAGATGCCATGGTTGGCGTGGTTGATCGGCGCGGTGCCCCGCCAGAGGTCGAAGTTGTGGTGCAGCACCCATCCTCGCGCGCCGTAGTGTTCCCGCGCGGTGACACGCCCCGACTCGGCCAGCTCACTGAGCGCATCGAACAGCGGCTGCTGGCACTCCGCCAGGTTTGCCGGCAGTGCGGGCCAGTAGTTCATTTCGGTATTGATGTTGCAGGTGTATTTGCTGCCCCACGGCGGGTTGCGCAGTTCGTTCCACATCCCCTGCAGGTTTGCCGGCTGACCGCCCGGACGACTGCAGGCGATCAGCAAATACCGCCCGTACTGGAACAGCAGCGCAAGCAGCTCGGGATCGAACTGTTGTCGGAACGCAGCCAGACGCTCATCCGTGGGCCGGCCGGGCACCGCGGGCGGCCCGAGGTCGAGAGCGACGCGCCGGAACAGCGCCCGATGGTCCGCCTGGTGCTCGGCGAGCAGCGCATCCCACGACTTGCCCGCCACCGCCTCCAGCCGCTGCCGACAGAGCTGCGTGGGATCGCCGGAAATGTCCTTCCAGTTGCGAACATTGGTGGCGGCCACCAGGCGCACTACCAGCTCATCGGCCTCCTCCACGCACACCGCATCTTCCGTGGCGCGAACCTTCCCGCCACGAGCGTCCACGTGGGCATGGGCCTCAAATCGAACGCCGCCCTCGGCCACCTCGCCACGCAGCACCACACGATGGGCGTCCTCGACGACCACCGTTGCTCGAGGGTGCGGTGAGGAGAGCCGCACGCGACACGCCACCCGACCCGGCGGCTCCGATCGCCAGCGGACCACAATCGCCCGGGCGGGATACGACGCGAACACCTCGCGGAGGAACCGGACGCCGCCGGCCGCAAACTCGGTCGCGCAGATCGCACCATCAAGATCGAGCCAGCGCCGGTAGTCAGCCACTTCGGCGGGAACGGGTTGCTCGAGCCACAGGTCGCCACAGGGCTGATAGGCCATCTGGCGAAGCGGATCGCTCATGAAGCCGCGCATCGCGAGTTCTTCCGCCTGGGCTTGTTTCGCGCGCGCGGCCTTCAGCAGCGATTCCGCGTCCGCGTTCAGCGACCGCGCCTCCTCCGCGCGCCCGGCGGCGGCCAGCCTCTCTGCCGCGGCGATCTTCTCCAGCCCCTGCCGCTCGCTCGCCCGCCCCTCCTGCAGCAGCCGGCGGAGTTCCGGCAACACCTGCACCGCGTTGGTGCGAGCGTACAGCCGCGGTTGACCGGTCCAAACGGTGTGCTCGTTGAACTGAACTCGCTCGACCGCCGGATCCCCAAACACCATGCCCCCGAGATGGCCGCCACCGATGGGTAGCGCCTCCGTCCACACCACCGCGGGGCGCCGATACCACAAGCACAGCGAAAAGGGCGGCGGCGGCGCCTCTCCGCGGAACTCACCGGAAAAGGGCCTCGCCGAGAGGGCGTCACGGCGAAGAACCAGCGTGCCGGCGCGCGGTCGGATCTCGGGCGGCGAATCGGGCGGAAACGACCAATCGCCCAGAGCCCCGGCCACTGGCGGCGCATCGGCGGACGCGGCGCGGGCCGAAAGCTCCTCGGCGGTGAGCGCCCGGCGATACACAGCGGCGCGAAGAATCGCGCCGCGGAAACGGTGGCCACCGCCGGGATCGGCGCCCACGCACAGTGGCACGGCGCTGCGGCTCATCCGGGGGAACTCACCGCTCTCGTACCGCGCCACGTCACGACCGTCCACGTACAACCGCATGAGGCGCTGGGAAACGCTGTAGACGCCGGCGACATGGATCCAACGGTCCGCGCTCAGCCGTGCCGGATAGCGGCACATACCCTTCAAGTTCAGCAGCCGGAGCGAATTGCCGGGGTGTGTGTCCAACATGTAGCCCTGCGATGTCCCCGGAACCGATTTGTCGAGAATCCGACCGCCGGCCGCATCCATCGGATCCGCGCGGATCCAAGCCTCCAACGTCACCTCGTCGGTCAGATCCAACTCCGGCGAGGAGACGGTATAAAGCGGCCCCTGTTCTCCCAGACGGAGCCCCTCGCCTGCTGCGGCGCAAGGGGGGACCATCCGCCCAGCTACAATCAGCGAAATCACGAAAACGGACACGCGGTTCATCGGCATCGGACTCCTTGGGGAATCGCCGCGGTCACACTATCCTTGCCGCGGACGGCGAACAAGCGCCAACGGTGCCGACGGCGCAGAGGTTGACGTTTCGATCGCCCCGTGCTGAACTACGCGGCTGCACATTCAAAGACGCCTGGGAACTCAAGCGATGTCTGCACATTCGAGCCTAAAAATCGGCGGAAAGACCGCAGCCAAGCGGAACGTGCTGAAGCGGTTCGAGCGCATTGACGCGCTGATGCGCGCCGGCAAGTGGAAGCCCGGCGACCGTGCCCTCGGACTGCCCAAGACCAAGCCGACCATCTGAGGTCCGGCTCCAGCGATTTCTGGCGGCATGCGGCGTCGCGTCACGACGCGGCGCCGTTGAGTGGATCCGGCAAGGCCGGGTCACGCTGAATGGGCAGATCGTCACCGAGCCAGGTGTGCGTATGGATCCCGACCGTGACGAGGTGCGGTTGGATGGCCGTCGCCTGCGCCCCGAACCCCACTGTCACCTTCTGCTGAACAAGCCACGGGGCGTGCTGTGCACCTGCCGTGATCCCCAAGGACGCCCGACGGTCCTTGACCTCCTGCCCCGAAACATCGGTGTGCGGCTCTATACGGTGGGCCGGTTGGACTGGGACAGCGAAGGGTTGCTGCTGCTGACCAATGACGGAGATCTGGCGGCACGGCTCATCCATCCTCGCCACCACGTGGCGAAGGTGTATCGCGTGTGGACTGACCGGCCGCTGGCACCGCCGTGGCTGCATCGATTTCGCACCGGCATCGAATCGGAAGGGGAGATTCTGCGGGCCACGCGGGTGCGGGCGATCCGAACCACCCCTCGCGGCGCAGAATACGAGATCGAGCTGATCGAGGGCCGGAACCGCCAGATCCGCCGGATGGTGCAACGGGCGGGACGGCGTGTCGCACGGCTGTTGCGCATTCGCATCGGCCCGCTCACGCTCGGCCGGCTGGCCCCAGGCCGGTGGCGCCGGCTGACGGCGGAAGAGCTCAGAGCGCTGCGGCGTGCGGCCGGCCTCACCGCGGCTGAAGCATCAGAAAGTGCTCGCGGATGTAGCGGGCGGCCTCCTCCAGCGAAGGCAAAATTTTCGTGCAGTACTTCACCATCCACGGGCTGCAGTCCTTGAAGGGAAACGGAGAGAACGCGATCACAAACTTGTGCAGCACGTGGGAGGCGTAGAAGACCTCCATCGCGGTGCCGATGGACGGTTTGCTGTAGTTCACCAGGATGATGTCGGCGTCGCGCACGTCCTGGAGGTCAAACTCGACGATCTCGTTGGCGCTGTCCACCTCGCGATCCTTGAAGTTCCGCCGCATCGGGTCTAGGAGCGAGAACTCGCGGCCGAGCAGCTCAAAGGCCCGCTCGCGCCACGCACGCGCGTGACCGTCCACCTCGTCCATGATGGGACCGCACAGATAGATTTTTTTCCGTTCCACGACGTGTAGCCTCCCGGTCGCCAGGCCCGGCCTCAATCCGCACGGACGGGCGCTTCGGGCAGCCCGAGCTCGGCCGCGTAGGGCATCGCCGGGCCGAGCCGACGTGCGAGCGCAATCGCCGCATCCCTGAAGGTCGGGTCACGGGTTCGAATATGCTCGCCGATCAGCCACGCGAGCTTCTGCCGCACCCACAGGTCGCGGATTTCTGGACCGCCCGCTCTAGCCGTCCGCGGGTCCAGGCCGAAAACCATGTCGTAGGCGTTGGTGCCCGATCGCCCCAAAATCCGCACGCCCGCCTCGCCCATGTCCGCCGGGACCCGGCCGACAACGGTGAGCGGGCGGTCGAGGTACAGATGGGTCAGCAACTTCGGATAGATATCGGTCTCATCGACGCCGGACCACCGGTGCACAAGATCGGTCAGCACCGGCCGGCCGACCTCGCGCACCAGCGCCGCAAGCTCCGAGGGAATGGCGGCGAGATCGCGGACGATTTTGGACGCCCCGCGGTTCTTCTGGCTGAGAAAGTCCAGCAGGAACCGGTTCACGTTCTGACCTGCACCAAAAGAGAAGACCGAGACCCGGCCGCGGTTCGAATCCGAAAACCTCTGAATGATCTCGAAGTTGTCCTGCAAGCCACGCGTGGGGCGGCCGTCCGAAATCACAATTACGATCGCCGGCCGCGCCGGATCGGTCGGCATGGATTTGACCGCCTCCAGTGCGGCGTAGATGTCGGTCATACCGCGAGATTCCATCTGCTCGATGAACCATCCCCCCTGAGCCAGCTCGGTGGGGCGGACTGGCGCCCAGTCGTCAAAGCAGCGCGCGATCGCCTCACGGAAGGTGAGCAGATTGAAGCGGTCGGCGGGCTGCAGCAGTCGGAGTGACGCGTGGAGTCCTTCGCGGCAGGCGCGAACCTTGGCGGCGGTCATGCTCGCCGAACAGTCCTGCACGAAGAGAATATCCCGCGGCAGCGGCGGCAGTACCTGTTCTGCCGCTCGTCGGATATCCACCTGAAGGTACCGCCAACCGGGCTCATCGGGCGGTGCCCACGAAAAAAGATCCAGACGCAGCAGGTGCTCGACCGGCGGCACGCCGGTCACATCCGGCCCGCGCTCACGGACGGCGACCGCGACCTCGGCGGCCGGCGCCACCGTCGGCAACATTGGCGCACGCCCCGGCTCCGCGGGCGCGGGTTCCGCCGGCGGCGTAGGGACCGGCGGAGGAGGTGGCGACGCCATCGGCGTGGGCACCGCCTCCGGCGCCGGCGGTCCCGCCGGGCCCACCCCTCCGTCCCCCGCTCTCACCACCGCTGGCCGCGGCGGTGCGGCCACCGCGGGATCGAGCATCGCGGCGGGAACCACATCCGGCGCGCGCACCGACCGTTCCACCAGAGGCGCGATCCGGCGCGGTAGCGCCGCGACCTCGTCCGGAATCCAACCCGCGGGGATTTCGAGGCGCTCAGGGCGCGGCATCCACGCGCGCAAATCCTCCGCGGAGGGCGCGCGCCGCGGGGGTTCGTCGCCCGGCATCGCGGCGGGAAGCTCCGGCGCGATCCTCGACGGATCGGCCAGCGTTGCGGGCGGTGGCGGCACACTGGTCAACCCCACCCGTTCAGGTTCGAACGGCGGAGCGTCGAACAGATTGGGCGCCGCCTCCGGCCGAACCGACTCGACCCGCACCAGGCGCGCTATTGAGGGCGGCGTCCAGACGGGCGAGGCCACCGGAATGGGTGGCATCTCGACCGCGGCCAGCCAGTGCAGAGCGAGCGATACCGCGACCGCCGCCCACGCCAGCGCCTGCCGGGCCGCCCGTTTCGGCGGCTGCAGCAGCCATTCGTTGCCGGCGATTGCGGACGCCATCGCGCGCCTCCCCCGCAACTCAACCCTGCAGCGACAACAGGAACTCGATGTTGTTGCGGGTCTTCTTCAGCCGATTGATCAGCAGCTCCATCGCCTCCACCGGCGGCACACCGTTCAGCGCCTTGCGCAGAATCCAGATCTTCTGCAGCTCTTCGGGATGCAGCAGCAGTTCCTCTTTTCGGGTGCCGGACTTCTCGATGTTGATCGCCGGAAAGATGCGCTTGTCCACGAGGTTGCGGTCCAGCCCCAGCTCCATGTTGCCCGTCCCCTTGAACTCTTCGAAAATCACCTCGTCCATGCGGCTGCCCGTGTCGATCAGTGCGGTCGCGATGATCGTGAGACTACCCCCACCCTCGATGTTGCGGGCGGCGCCGAAGAATCGCTTCGGTTTGTGGAGAGCGTTCGCGTCCACTCCGCCGGATAGGATCTTCCCGCTGTGCGGTTGCAACGTGTTGTAGGCACGAGCCAACCGCGTGATGCTGTCCAGTAGAATCACGACGTCGCGGTTGCACTCGACCATCCGCTTCGCCATCTCGATCACGATCTCCGCCAGCTGCACATGCCGCTCGGGCGGCTCATCGAAGGTGGAACTCAGCACCTCCGCCTTCGTGTTCCGCTGCATGTCGGTGACCTCCTCCGGCCGCTCGTCGATCAGCAGAATGATCAGTTTCACGTCCGGATTGTTCGCCGAAATGCTGTTCGCGATCTCCTGAAGCAGCACGGTCTTGCCGGTGCGCGGCGGGGCAACGATAAGCCCCCGCTGACCTTTGCCGATCGGCGTCAGCAGGTCCATCACACGCATCGAAATGCTGCCGCCCGGCCGTTCCAGCACCAGCCGCTCGTTCGGGAACAGCGGCGTGAGGTTCTCGAACGGCACCTTCGACCGCGCCTTTTCTGGCGAGTCCCCGTTGATGCGCTCCACGCGCAACAGCGCAAAAAACCGCTCCTTCTCTTTCGGCGGCCGGATTTCCCCCTCCACAAAGTCGCCGGTTCGCAAGCCAAAACGCCGAATCTGGGAGGGGGAAACGTAAATGTCCTCCGGACACGGCAGATAGTTGGACAGCGGCGAGCGCAGAAACCCGAAGCCATCCGGCAGAATTTCGATCACGCCTCGGCCGAGCATCGTCGCGTTGCGCCGCCCGCAAGCCTTCAGGATCTCGAAAATGAGCTCGTGCTTTTGCAGCGCCGCAAAATCCTGCAGTCCGCACTCGTACGCGAGCGAATGCAGCTCCGGGACGCTCCAACTCTGCAGTTCGTACAGTCGAATCACCGTGCCGAGCGATACGCTCGGGGTTTTTGGGGGCGATGAGGGCTCCGCCGGCGGCGCTTCGGAGGCGGGCGGCGGGGGCGCGGGCGTCGCGGTGGAGGGCTCGGCCACCGCGGCGGCCGGTGCCGGGACCTCCGCAGGAGGTGTCGGCGCGGGCGTGAAGTCCGCCTCCGGCGCAGTCATCGTCTCCGCCGGCCGCGCAGGGCGCGGCGGACGCCCGCGACGCCGATGATGTGGAATCGTCGGTTGATCGGACATGAGGTCAGTCTCCTTCCTGGTGCCATTCCATCCACCAGCGACGGACCGCTCGTGCCAGTTCCGCGCGAGTGCCGTTGTTCCAGATGACGTAGTCAGCCGCGCGACATTTGCGCCGCACCGGCCACTGCGCGGCCAGGCGCCGCCGGGCCTCCGCCGGGCCAATTCCCCGGCGCCGCAACCGTTCCAGCACGGTGGCCCGGTTCGCGGCGACACACAGGACCGTGTCAAATGTACCCTGAATTCCGATTTCAAACAATAGCGGCACGATCGCGGCCAAGGCGGGGCAGCGGCGGCGCGACATGCGGCGGACCCATGCCCGAAGGTCGCGCAACACGGGCGGATGCAGGATCGCTTCCAGTTCGCGTCGCCGCGCCGCATCGCGGAAGACGATCGCGGCGAGCCGGTCCCGCGCCACTGCACCATCGGCACGCAGCACCGAGGTGCCGAAACGGCGCGCAATCGCGCGCGTTTCCCGCGTGCGCGGCCGCAGACGCGCGTGCACCGCTTCGTCCGCCTCCCAGACCGGCACACCCAGACGGCGCAGAATGCGGCCGACTTCGCTTTTGCCGCAGGCGAGGCCGCCGGTAATGCCAATCAAACGGGGCCGGTTCATGGGTCTTCCGGCGGGGTGGACCGGCGCTCCTGGCCGCCGGCGCGCTGCGCCTCGATACGCGAAAACAGCTGGCGGCACTGCGGGTGATTCGGCATGCGCCGGAAGACCTCGGCGGCGGCCGCCTCCGCCGCAACCAGATCACCCCGCTCCATCGCGGCATGCGCACGCTCCGCCCACGCGTCCGCAGCAGCCTCCTCCGCTGCAGTCACGAGGCGGAACACGCGGTACTTCGCGTTTTGCCACTCCAGCCGAAAGCGGGTCGCGCGCAGGGGATCAAACTCAAACACACGAGCCGGCGCCGAGGAGGGCGGATCCAGCGCATTGACCATGTAGCGCAGCGTCAGTTCGGGATGGTGCGGCGTAAACTCACCGAGCGAATACACGAACCACCGCGCACCGAGCCCCTCGGCCCAGTCCCGCAGCTCCCGTTCCGTGCCGAGGAACAACAGCCGTGCAAAGGTTTCCACGCGCCGGCGGACCTCGGCCGACTCAAACTTCGGATGTAGCAGGATGGGACAGCGACCGTACGCGAGCACCGTCGGACTCGTCTGAAAGTTTGCCAGCACAGGATCCGGCGCGGCGTTCCGACGCAGCCACTCCCCGAGTTCCTCGAGCTGCGGGTACATCTCCCGCGTGCGTCCCCATTCCGCCGCGCCGCCGAGCGTCACACCGGCCTCCCCCAGTCCCGCCAGCGCGAGCGCAGCCGCGACGCCCGCCCGTGCGCGAGGCCGCCACCGCTCCGCCGCCGCGAACCATGCGCCGGCCACCGCGCAGGTGCTCAACGCCGCAAACACACAGAACCTCACAAACAAGATGAACATCACCACGCCGACACCGTGCGCCAACAGCAGACCCGCGGGGCTGGGAAACCAGCCGGATAGGTTCTCGCGGCGCCGCACCATCACCAGCGCGCCGATCGCGGTCAACGGCAGCGCGGCCGGGAAGAGTGTGGTGAACAAACGCACGTCCGCCGAATGCAACGCGGGCGTCCAGAGAATCCGCTGTTCGAAGGTCAGCCGCGAGGGATCCGCGGGTTTCCGGTTCGCGTGCCGCAGCTTCGCGACGGCGAGCGAACCGAAATGGCCATAGGCTCCGGCCCATCGCAGCGCGCCCGCGGCGGCCACGGTGGCCACAACTGCGGCCGCCAGCAGCACCGCGAGCCATCGCTGCGTCCGGCCAAACCGACCGAACACCGCCGCTGAAGCGAGCGTCGCCCAGACCGGCCAGACCGCTGGCGATGCGATCAGGCCGTGCACGCGGTGATACGGACTGGCCACCGCCGCCAGCGCCACGCCGGCCGCAACCGCCAGCAGCGGCCGTGCGCGCGGCTCCCGCAGCACGAACGGCTGCCGCCACCAACCGGCGAACATCACCAGCCCCTGCACTGCGACCACATACTGCACGAGGTCCCAGCTCGCGAGCGCGACCGCAAGCATCAATGCGGCGCCCGCCCACCGCGCGAAGGTCCGGCCGCCGGCGCCCAGCGGCCCCGCGCAGAACGCCAGGTGCGCGAGCACCCAGGGCAGCGCGAAGTTTTCGTGCGAAATTTCCTGGCCCGTCGAGCGAATCACGGACGCCAGCGACACCGCATGCAGCCCCCCCGCAACGAAGCCGGCGGCCCAGGAACCAGTCATCCGGCGGACCCACACCACCACCAGCGGAGACGTGAGGCAAAACCATCCCACGCTCACCCATCGGATGCGGTCGGTCAGTGTGATGTCGGCCGGAAGCACACGGCAGAGCGCCGCGTAGACATACTCGGCCCCCACCGTGTCCTCCGCAAAGGTCCGAACGCCCACCGGAACCAGCAGATCGCGATCGATCACTGGCAGCCCCTGACCGGCGTAAATCATGCGGATCGCACGGTAACTCAGCGCGCTCTCCAGCGTGAACGGTAACGGGCGTCCCCGGTCGGGCAGCTGAAATTCGACGACATGCCGACGCACTGCGAGCCCCCCAGCCCACAGCGCCACCATGCCCGCGCCAATCGCCGCACGTCGCAAACGACGCCCCCACACCTCCGCCATCGCGCGGCTGACACCGGTCGGCTGGTTGGGCACCCCTAAAACAGCTCCCTCTGTTCAGCCTGCGGAACGAGCGACCGCAGTCCGTACCGCATCAGAAATTCGCGCAGCTTCTCCGTACGAGCGGGCCCCGGCGTGAGCGCGGCCCACACCGGTAGCCCCGGCACGTCGCGACGCAGCCGGACGATCGCGAGGTTCCGCTCCACGATCGGCCGGGCCGCCCGCAGCCGTTCTCGCAGCGCCGGCGGCGCGACCTCGTCGAGTTTCGTCCACAACTCGTCCAGCGAGCGCGCAGCCGAGAGCAGCCGCTGCGCGGTCTTCGGACCCACGCCGCCCACGCCCGGCACGTTGTCCACCGCATCGCCCGTGAGCGCCAGCAGTTCCGGCAGCCGCTCGGCCGGCACACCGAACAGTTGGGCCACCTCCTCCCGACCCATCGCGGCGTCGGGCGCGTCCGGCCGAATGACGCGGATGCGCTCGTTGACCAACTGCATGAGGTCCTTATCACCGGTGGCGATCAGCACGCTGGCCCCGTCCGCGGCGGCTTTCTCGGCGAGCGTTGCCAGCACGTCATCGGACTCCTCCCCCTCGCGCCGCACCGCCGGGATACCGGCGAGCGTCAGATATTCCTCGATCAGCGCCAGTTGCCGACTCAGCGACTCCGGCATAGGCGGACGCTGCGCCTTGTACTCCGGCAGCACCGCGACGCGCGAGGCCGGCACCCCACCATCGAACACCACCGCCAGATGCGTGGGCCGCCACTGCGCCCGCAGCGCTTGAAGGGAACGCACAAATCCGAGGAGCGCGCCGGTCGGCGTACCATCCGGTGCGCTCAGCGAGGCTGGCAGCGCATGGAAGCTGCGATAGGCGAAGTGATGGCCGTCGACAAGCAAGAGCTGAGCGTGGGCCAAACTCCCGACGGCCATGTACAACCGCCTCTCCGCGATTCGGCCGCCCGCCCCTTTGGCGCGACGCCGCGGGTCCCGCCCGCGGCGCGCCCCGACGCCTATGGTTGGGTCGCCTGCGTGGCCGCCCGGCGGGATTCGATTTCCTGCAGGCCGGTCTTCGGCGGGCGGACGACGGCGCCCGCGGGGTCCACCAGTCGCGCGGTGACAAAAATCACGAGGTTCTGCTTTTGGCTGAATTGCCCCTTGTTGCGAAACAGCGCGCCGAGCACCGGGATATGGCCCAGCACCGGGATCTTGTCATCCAGATGAGTGGCTTGGTCGCGGATCAGACCGCCCATCACCACGGTCTGGCCATCCCACAGCACGATGCTGGTGGTCACATTCCGGCTCGCGAACACCGGCTGGAGGATCGGATAGAGACCGGCCGGTCCGTAGTCGATCCACCGTACGAACTCCGCGACCTCCGGCACGAGCGTCAGATCAATGGTGTAGCCGTCAGGACCGACGGTGGGAGTCACGTTCAGGATCACGCCGATTTCTCTGGTCTCGAACGAACCGGGAATGGGCGGGCGATACGCATACGGCGAGATCTGCGTCCCGGTGATGGGGTTGATGATCGACCCGAAGCCGGTGCCCAGGTCACCGACCGACTGTTGTTCGTACTCGGTCGGATAGATGATTTCCTCGACCACCTTGATTTGCGCATTCACGCCGCTACGGGTCGTCACGCGCGGAGACGAGAGCAGGTCCACACCGCCCTTCTGCTCGAGCGCATGAAGGATCACCGTCAGCTCGGGATTTGTCAGGATGCTCGACAGGCTCAAGATGTTGCCCGCCATCTGGCCGGCGTTTTGCGTGGAGCGGGCCGCTGGCGTCATCGTGTCGCTGTTGTCAATGAAGTACCGAAGGCCGTGCGTGAACCCGCCCGAGCCCAAGTTCGCATTGACCTGCACGCGCTCCTTCGCCTCAATCGGGCCGGGTCCCTTCTTGTTGGCGATCTCCCACGCGTCGGTGAGCAGCCACTCAAACCCGAGTTCGTTGAGGTCCTTCTGCGCAACCTCCACGAAGCGCGCCTCGATTTCCACCTGCTTCGGCACCACGTCCAGAGCCGCAAGAATGCGCTCAAAGATTTCCAGGTTCTCTGGCGTGTTGCGCACGATCAGCTGACTGATCGCAGGGTTGTACGAGATCGAGGTGCCCGGCGGGAACGGCACGCCCATGTCGGAGAAGAACTTTTTCATGTCTCGCTGCTGGCTGATTTCGACGCCGGCAGTGCCGCCCATCGTAACAAACTCGCCGCGGGAGGCCTGGCGATCCGTCTCGGTCTTCGTCGTCACAATTTCAATGATCGAGGGCATCACGGGGTACAGGCGCGTCATGATCGTGCCTTCCACCGCCGTGCGCGGCGTGATGATGACCGCGTTCTCCTCGATGCGGTACTTCAGGTTCGCGACTTCGGTGACGTAGCGGATCGCGTCCAGCAGCGTGACCCGCCGCAGGTTCAGCGTGATCAGCGGGACGCTGGCCGCACCCCCAAACTCCTGCGCCGGCGCCGCGGCGGGCTCTGCCGGCTGCGCCGCAGCGGGGAAGCCGGCCGCATCGCCAGCCGGCTGCGGCTGCGCCGCGAACGGATCGGCCGGCATCGCGGGCGCAGCGGCGGCCTCGGGGGCAGCGCCCGCGACGTCCAGTTTCAAAATGATGTTCACCCCGCCCTGGCCCGTCGGGTCCGCCGCCTCGCTCGCATCGCGCAGGAAATTGATCACATCCACGATGTTCGCCTGGCGAAACTCGATCGCCGGAATGACGATCGCCTGCATTTTCTCCTGAAGCAGCCGCGTCGCCTGGCTGGTGCTGACCACGCCCTCCTTTTTCGGCTCCTGCGGCATCACCGCGGCCGCCCGCAGCGGCGGATTCCAGCGGTCCGCGATGTCCTGGATCAGATCCATCCGCGTCGCGGTGCGGTGCAGCTCGCTCAGCTTCAGCCGCCGTTCCTCAATGCGGCGAAGGTATCGCATCGCATCGCTGTTGTAGGGGTCGAGTCTCAGCGCCTGGGAGAACATCCGCTCCGCTTCGTCGTACTCTTCCAAATCGAAGTACTCGCGGCCCTGCCGGACGAAATCAGCGACCGTTGTTGCCTTCAATCGAACCGTTTCGCCGCGCCGGATCGGCACCGGGCGCGCGACGTCCCCGCGGATCACCGCCTCGAGATCGGCAATCCGTTCCATCCAGCGCTTCTGCGCCGCCAGCTGATTGGCATCCGGACGGTCGAGCGTGCCCAGCCGGTTGCGCGCCTCTGTCAGCGCCTTTGTCGCCGTCTCCCACTGCTCTTTGCGGCGTGCCTCCCGCGCATTTTCGTAGGCGGCCTCCGCCAGCTTCAGTGCCGCCTCGTTCTTGCCCTCTCGCGCGCGCTGCAGATCGGCGGTCCGCTCAGCGCGATCGGGTATTTTGGACAGCGCCACCTGGAACTGATCGAACGCCTTCTGGTACTCACCCAGGCGCATCGCCTCCTGGGCAGCGGCCAGCGCGTTCAGCCCCTCCCGCTCCTCCGCCTGACGCCGCACCCGTTCCTGCTCTTCGATTTCTTTCGGGCTGATTTGCGGCTTCTGCGGTGCCGCCCGCACCGGAACCGCGGGCACTGACTCGGCGGGCACCGCTTCCGCAGGCATCGGGGCGGGGGCCGCCGGAGCTGTTTCGCGCAGCAGCCGCTCAAGATCGGACGGCGGCGCCGCGGGAGCGGGGGCGGCGGGCATTTCGGGGGCCGCAGGAGCCGGGGTCTCTGCCGGCGGCGGCGTGGGAGCAGCTGGGGTTTCGG
The DNA here is from genome assembly GCA_026417735.1 of Kiritimatiellia bacterium. Classification (NCBI taxonomy): domain Bacteria; kingdom Pseudomonadati; phylum Kiritimatiellota; class Kiritimatiellia; species Kiritimatiellia bacterium. The sequence continues at coordinate 27,966 of JAOACR010000007.1, read as the reverse complement.
GCGCAGGAGCGGCCGGGGCTGCTGGAGCCGGCATCGCGGGCGCGGGAGCTTCCGCGGGGGGCTGCGCAGACGGCGGTGGCTGCGGGGCAGCCGGCGCGCTCGGAGCGGCCGGCGAATCCGCAGGGGGCATCGCCGGAGCCGCGGGGGCGGGGGTCTCTGACGGCGACGGCGCGGGCGGTGCTGCGGGGGCCGCGGGGGACTCAGGCGCGGACACGGCGGGGGTTTCCGCCTGCGCCAGCCGAATCGGCCGAGCGGCTCTCGCCGCAGCGTCCAATGATTCCAGCAAACGCTGCAGGCTGGATCCGTCCTCGGCCATGGCGCCGAGGATCCGCCATGCCGCGATCGCCGCGGCGGCCATCGCCGACACCCACCATCCATACCGTTTCATAGCGTTCCTTTACCTCCGAACCCCGAACCGGCTGCTTGCGTACCCACCGCCGCCGCGCTTCGCGAAATCACACATGATTGCGCGCATCGTCTCCGAACTCGCCGCTTCTGTCAACGCGCCCACCCCGCAGCCCAACGGACTATTGCAATGCACCGGGCCGCGCCGGCATCAACGCCGGCGGTGCCGGCCCCACTGGGGCGGGCGGCGCCGCCGGCCCCTCCGGCGTGCCCAACGGTGCGCTCAGCCGCAGCCGCATCTCCGCTTCTTCCTGTGGGGTCGGCATCGTCACCACGTGTTCCTCCGACGTCCCCTCGCGAACGATGCGGGCCGACTGGCGATCCCGCGAGACCTCCACCACCCGCGCGGTCAGGCCCCGAATCGTGAACGTGTCGCCCACGCGGCACTGCAGGTTTGTGCCATCCAACAGGAACACCAGCTGCAGATTCAGCTGGTCGTCGTCAATCACGCGCCCGCGCTGCAGACGACGCACCACATCGCCGCGCCGCAACACGAGGGTGTCGGTGGCGCGATCGTACTGCTCGACGCGATAGCCCTCGACCTCGTCACCGATCTTCGGGAAATAGGTCCGCTCCAGCGTGCGCGCGTTCAGCTGATACCTCTCCTCGGTCGCGGTGAGATGCTGTACCGCGACAAATCGCAGCTTGAACGGAGTCGTCCACACCCGGCGCAGTCGGAGCTTCCCAAGGATGGACGGCGCGCTGTCCGCATTCCGTGGCTCGGTGCCGGCGCGATATTCCTCGAGCGTCGAGAATCCGTCACCGTCGTGGTCGAGGCGGGCGTCATCGGGGTTGTATGGATCCAGCCCGTGAGACTCCTCCCACGTATCGGGAATCCCGTCGAGATCGGAGTCCACATCCTTGCCCGGCGGTGGCGGTTGCTCGGCCTCGCAAAACGGACACTTGCGCGCCGCGTACTCGATCCACTTCCCGCACTGGACGCAGAACACCCGGATTTCGCTCACAAAAAACCGGTTGCTCGACTCGCCGATGCGCGCCGGCTGCACGAGTCGCGCGAGCGCATTGGAATAGGCGCCAAAGTCCAGGTCCTGAAACGCCTGCTCCGCGCGCGGCCGAATGGTCTGATCCATCGTGCGAAGGCGGGCCTCGGCCCCATCCAGCTGGAAGGCGAGAAACGCGCTCGAGGCGGCCAGCGCCAGCAGCGCGACCGCCAACGTCACCAGCTCATAGTGCTGGCCCACCCACTGCAATCGCGTCGGCCACTTCACGGCTTCGCCTCCCCGGCCGAGGCGCCCGGCCGCCGGAAACTGTAGAAGTCCACCTGCATCCGCACGCGCAGCGTCTCCGTCATGCCGGCGACAGTCCGCTCCTCGTGCTTGAGCGGCCGCCTCAGCGCACCGACCGCCGGTGCAGGCACGGTGGTGGGGGCGGCCGGCACCGGCGGGCGGGGCGGCCCGCGGCCCGGCACACCGCCCAGCAGCGCCGCCTCGTCCGCGGGCAGCTCACCCACGCCGGCCCCGGTCACGCCCTCCGCAACGCGCCGGGTGCCATCCGCAGGGTTGTAGGGCACCGGTCGGGGCGCGTCGTTCCATACGTCCACGTCCGAAATCACGCAGAATACCGGCAGCGTCGGCAGCAGGTCCAGTACCGCCCAAAGCGTGTTCTCCTTCGCCCGAAACTCGTAAATCAGCCGCTCGCGCACGAAGAGCCCTTCGGGATCCTCCGCGTAGCCGGCTGCGGCCCCCGCCAGACGACCGCGGGCCTCAATCGGTTCCTCCGTCCGCGACACCACCCCTTCGGCCGCGCGGACCTCTTCCTCAAACACGTGCCGCTCGATCGAAACAATCTCCCGGATCTTCGCGGAAAAAATCGCACGAGTAATCGTCTCGACCGCGTGAATCTGCCGCGCGAGACGAGGGATGTCCTCCTTGTTCGGAAGCTGTCCGCGCGCATACCGGTCGAACCCGTACATGAAACGGTCCGGCACGCTGACATTGTTCGACACCGCCGCCAGGTTCATCGCGGCGATCGCGCGCTGCAGCAAGATCGGGAATCGTGCGGGCTCGATCGCCGGTGGCGTGTGCGTGCGCTTCAGAAATTCTGCGATCGCGGCGTCAAAGAACGCCTCGATTCTCGCCTGGTTGGTCGCGGCCCGCTCGACATTTTCGGGGCTGGGGAATGGAACGCGTGAGGCGAGCCGGCGGAGCTCCGCCCGCGCCGTCTCCAGCTCGTGCGCGACCTGCCGGTGCCGCACCACCGCCCCTGCCACCCAGACCACCAGTCCGACGGCCAGCACCGCGGACACCCCACCGGCGACGATCAGCGGAAGAAAAGAGCGAATCTTCATAGCTGGATCGGTGTCTTCAACACCAGCCGAATCGTGAATTCCCGGATGAAGTCGTCGCGCCCCTCCTGCGGCATCGCGGCGATGTCGGTCGTTTCGTCAAACCACGGCGACTCCCGCAACCGGTCGCGGAACTTCAGGATGTCCGGCTGCTGCACTTTGTCCATGTACGCGTACCCTGTGATCTCGATCGCCTTGATCTGCTGGGCCGATTCCTCCGTGGGCGAGGGCGGGCCGGCTGGCGCCGGCGCCAGCTCGCCGCCCCCACTGCGCGCTGCGCCGCTGGCGGCCTCCGCACCGGTCAGCGTCGCAAACTGCACAATCCACATCCCCTCCAACAGCCGGGAACGGATGTCCGCAAGGATTTGCGGCCAGAGCGTCGCCCGCTCCGGGAGTGCCAGCAGCCGGTCCAGCCAGCCCCGGTGTCGCGCAATCACGTCTTCCTTTTCCTTCAGCTGCGCCTCGACCGCCTGCAGCTCTCGCAGACGTCCGCGCAGCTCGCCGAGCCGACCGGAGTTCAGCGAGGTCAGCTGTCGGACGCCCACCCCCCACACACCCAGCGTCGCCAGCAGCGTCACCATCCCCGCCACCAGGTACGGTTGGCGCCGCCGGAACGTCTCCTCCCTCACGTACCGCGGCGGCAGCAGATTGATCTCGATCGGGCAGGTCATCATGCGCCGGAGCGCCAACCCGACGACCTCACCCAACAGATGGGCCCGCCGGCCAATCTCCTCCGCGTCGATCGTCGAGGCGACCGCGACGCTCTGGAACGGGTTGAAGTAGTCGACCTCGATCTGCAGCTTTTCTTTCAGAAACTCGTCCGCGTATGTGATGATCGAAGAGCCGCCCGTCAGCAGCGCCAGCTTCGGCTCGCCACCGGACTGCTGCGTCCGATAGAAGTTGATCGAGCGGGTGATTTCGCTGTGCAGCCGGGTCATTACCGACCGCACCGTTTTGGACACCTTGTCCGCCACCTGGCTGGCTGGCGCTTCATATGCGCCCCCGAGCCCGACAAACGCATGGGTTTTCTTTAGCTGCTCCGCCTCCGCGAACGGCAGGTCGAACTCCCGCGCGATCTGCTGGGTGATTGCATTGCCGCCCACCGGGATGCTGCGGTTGAACACCCGGTTCTCCTCGATGAAGATCAGGTCGGTGGAGCGAGCGCCGATATCGATCACCAGCGTGCAGGGCGGCAGCTCGGAGTAGCTATAGCGCACCGCGTTGTAGAGTGCCAACGGCGCGACGTCCACCAGCTGCGGGCGCAGCCCCGCCTTCATCGCGACGTCCACCACCTGCTCGACCAGCTCCGCCTTCATCGCGGCGAGCATCACGTCAATCGCGCCGACACCCGATCCCAGAAACTGATAGTCCCAAACCACCTCGCTGATCGGGAATGGCACGTTCTGCTGCGCCTCGTACTGCACCATCTGCAGCACCTTGTCGCGCGACACCGGCGGTAGCTTCACAAACCTGGAAAACACCTGCTGGCCCGGCACGCTGATCAGCACCGGAAAGCCGGTCGGAATGCCGAGCTGGGCCCTCGCCTCCTGCAGCACCAGCTGGACGTCGGTCATCCGGTGCTCCTCGTTCGCGGGATCCGGATCCATCTCCCGCACCGCGTAGCCGACCAGCTCCAGCGTGCCTCCCTTCCGCGGCGCGAACAGGCCCAGCTTCACGCTGCTGGCACCGATATCCATCGCCAGAATCGTGTCCGCTCGCATCGCGCGCCCCTCCGCATCACTGGCCCGAGCGGGGCTTCGACATCTCGAACGCCTCGTAGTCGAGATGCGCGAACGGCGTCTCCCGCGGCATCAACACGTATCCCTCCTTGGGTGCCAATTGCTCGATCCAACGGCGATAGTTTTTGTCCGATGCCTCCGCGCCCAGCGGCCGCCCCTGCATGCTGAACTCCACCGCGTACCCCTCCACCTTGCCATACCGGCGCAACATCGAAGGGTGAACAAACGCGTGCGCGCGATGCGTGCCGCGGCTGATGTGAATGAACGTGTCCTCACCCTTCAGCAGTACGAACGGCTCGCGCGGATCGTTCGTCTTCATCAGCACGTAGAAGGTGATCTTCAGTTCATCGGTCCACTCGGGCATCGTCTCGTACAACACTTCGATCTGGTACCAGTCCACGCGGTTGGGATTGAGCGAGTTGTAATTCTGCGCCTGGATCCGCGGCGACCGCACAAGGTTCCCCGTCACCCGCACCCGGCCCAGCGGGTTCAACCCCGCCGGTGCCTGCGCAACGCCACGAGACACCGCCAGCCCCAGCGCGACCGCCGCGACGCTGATCGCCCACCGCCGCATGGTTCCCGTCATCGCCAGATCTCCTTCCCGAAGTGCCGGCGCACGCCGTCCATCGGTCATCATGACCGGTTTGCGCGGGCTTTGCAATGCGCGCGGAACTTCGATCCCCCGCCGACACGCTGGAGGCGGGTTGCACGCCGCGGCGGAACAGGCTTTAGTGTCCGGCCGCCACCTTCGTGGCACAGCGAATCTCCGATGAGAATCTACAACTTGTTTCCTCGACTGGCCGGCCGGTTCGATCAGTGGCGCCCCCACCTCGAACGCGCCGCCGAGCTTGGCTTCGACTGGATCTACGTGAACCCCATCCATCCGCGCGGCGCGTCGGATAGCCTCTACGCGGTCGCCGATCCCTTCGCGGTCGCGGCCGACTTCGCGGCGCCGGACGGCGGACCGCCGGTGGCGCAGCTGCGCGCGCTGCTGGCGGAGGGCCGCCGGCTGGGACTGCGTTGGATGGCGGACCTGGTCGCGAACCACTGCGCGGCGGATTCGCCGATTGTGCGCGCGCATCCCGCCTGGTTTCGCTGGACCGCGCCTGGTGAAGTCGAACACCCCTCCTGTGTGGACAACGGCCGTACCGTCGTCTGGCACGACCTCGCCCGGTTCGACTTCGCCGGCACCGCCGACCGCGCCGGCCTCGTCGCACACCTGCGCCGGATGGTGGACTGGCTCGTGGACGTGGGCTTCGATGGTCTCCGGTGCGATGCCGCCTACCAGGTGCCCCGCGATATTTGGGCCGACCTCATCGCGCACGGCCGCGCGCGCCGGCCCGACCTGCTCTTCGTCGCCGAAACGCTGGGTTGCACCGTCGACCAAACGCTTGAAACCGCCCGCGCCGGCTTTGACCTCGTCGTGAACAGCGGCAAGTGGTGGGACTTCTCCTCCGCCTGGCTGATCGCGCAATACGATCTTGTTCGGCATGTCTGCGGCTCGATTGGTTTCCCCGAAAGCCACGACACCGCGCGGCTCTTCGAAGAAACCGGTGGTTCCGTGGCCGCGCAGCGGCAGCGCTACCTGTTCGCCGCGCTCTTCTCCACCGGCGTGCTGATGCCGATCGGCTACGAGTTTGGATTCCGACGCCGATTGCACGTGGTCCACACCCGCCCCTCCGACTGGGAGCAGCCCGCCACAGACCTGCGCGACTTCATCCGCCGCACCAACGCCGTGAAGCGAAGCGCGCCGGTCTTCCAGGAAGACGGCCCCCTGCAAATCATCCCTACTGAAAATCCGGCGGTGCTGGTGATCTGGAAGGGATCGCTGCGCAGCCGACAGGAGGGAATCCTGATCCTCAACAAGGACGTTCACGCGCGTCAGTGGTTCCGGACGCCGGCGTTGCGGCACTGGGTACAGTCGGGCGCCCCCCTGCGGTGTGTCTCACCGGAAAACCCACTGGAGTTTCTGCCGGAGCCGTTTGAGTACGAATTACGCCCCGGGGAGGGCATCGTGCTGCTGGCCGACCGTTGAGTTGCCGCCGGACGGGGGGCGGTCACCATCGGCACGTCTCCCAACTCGGACCGGCGCGGTGACGGCATGCTGCGCCAGGCGCGGCCGCCCTCGATCGCGACGCCGAAAAGTCGCGAGAGCATGTTGAACGTTCCTACACTCTCGGGCGTCTAAGCCCTCGGAACGCCCCGCCGGCGGACCGGGTGGGTCGGCCGGCGTGAGAGTAAGGCCGCGCGGTCGCCGTGGGCGTTCGGCGACCCGCCGTCAGGGCTTGAAGAGGTGAGCAGTATGCGGAACGCAATCATTCTTCTGATCGCTGTCTTCGCGCTGGCCGCCTCTGCGCGGGAGGTGGCTTACCTTGGCGTGGCGACCGAACCCGTGAGCCCGGCGATCGGCCGGCACCTGGGGTTCGGGGAGGGCGTCGGCGTTGAGGTCGTCCACGTGGATCGAGAGGGCGCCGTGCGAGGGATCTTGGAAGAAGGTGACATTCTTGTTCAATTCAACGACCAGATCCTCGTCAACCACGAGCAGCTCGCGGTTCTGGTCCGGCGACAGAAACCCGGTGACACCGTCAAGCTCACGTATTGGCGGGAGGGTCAGCGCCGGACCGCCGAGGTGAAGCTGGGCAAGGTGGATGAAGAACGGCTGGCGCCAGTGCCCCGCGGCGGATGGGGGGCAGCGCCCGATCGGCCGTTTGGCTGGACGCCGGAAGCGTTCCAGCGCTGGATGGAGGAGCTGCAGGCCCGCGCCTGGCGCCCCTTCGGCCGGCGATGGATGGCGCCGGAAGAGGACGAGGAGTCCACCGAGCCGCGCACCTCTCCCCGCGCCGATGTCCGTATCCAGACGCACAGCTCCGCGGTGATCTCCGAGAGCCGCGACGGCGTCACGGTGACCGTCACCATGCAGGACGGCCGCCGCTCCGCAAAGATCGTGAAAGACGGTCAGGTCGTCTTCGACGGTCCGGTGAACGACGACGCGGAGATCGGCAAGGTCCCGGAAGAATACCGCGAGCGGGTGGCCGACATGTTGAAGCGCGTGCGCGTCGAGGTCCGCAGTTCGGGCGATGCGCCGGCCCCCGAAAAAAAGTCTCGCGGAGGGACTGGACTTCGACGGGGGAACGTCCTATAGTATAGCGCGACAAGTTTCCACGGGGCGGGCCGTCAGTCCCCTCCTCCTCCCTCCAACGGCCCGCCCTTTTCTTTTCTTCGTGTTGTGCCGCGGCCGTTTGACGCCATGTCCGCCCCCACCCATCATACCGACCGGCCGGAGGGCCTGCGGCAACACATGAACGACCCCAAATTCCCTATCGAGATTCGCGCCGAGGGCGTGGACGTTGCGTCGGTGGTGGCCGAGCTGCAGCGCGCGGTGGACGCCCGCATCGCCGCGGGCGAGTTTGACGACGCCCGCGTGGCGCGCGCGGAACGGCTCACGCTGGCTCAACTTCCTCGCGAGGGCGCGAGCGTCTCGCACTATCTGCGCGGTCTGCGTGATGCGGTTGAGGTGGACATCGGCGATTTCGAGATCCGCGAGCGGCGCGCGCGCTGGGCGCCGCTGCTGGTGCGTCTAAAGCGGCTCATCTGGACGCTGCTGAAGTTCTATACCTACCGGCTCTGGTCACAGCAGAATCAGATCAACAGTGCGCTCGCCGCGGGGCTGGAGGGGCTCGACGAGCAGGTCGCAGAACGGCTGCGGCGGCTGGAGGAGCGCGTGGAGAAGCTCGAGCGGCGTCTCCACGCCGACGGTGACCCGCGCTGAAATGCCCGCGCTGCGTTCCATCGCGGTGGTCGCGCCGCGCTACGTCGCCGACGGCGCGGCAGTTGGCGGTGCCGAAACTTTGCTGGCCGCACTCGCCCGCCGGCTGGTCCGCCAGGGCGTGCGCGCCCGACTGCTGACCACCTGTGCGGTGGACCACTTCAGCTGGGCGAACGAGCGGCCGGCGGGCGTCGTGCAGGATGGGGAGCTGGAGGTCGAATGCTTCCCCGTCGACCCGCGCGAGCCGGCGCGGTATCTCGCGCTGCAGCGGGCGATCGGCCAGGGCGCGGAGCTGTCGGCCGCCGAAGAGGCCGAATGGCTCGCGAACGGTGTCCGCAGCCGCGCGCTGCTGGAGCACCTCCGTGCCGCCGACTACGAACGGGTGATCGTGGGCCCCTACCTCTTCGGGCTCACCGAGGAGGTGGTCCGCGCACTGCCCGACCGCGCGCTGCTGGTGCCCTGCCTGCACGACGAGCCGTTTGCGCGTCTGCGAACGATCCGCGCGATGTTCGCGCGCGCGCGCGGCTGCTTGTTCAACAGCGAGCCCGAAATGGCGCTCGCCCGGCGCCTGGTGGGACTGGACCCGGCCCGCGGCCGCGTGGTGGGCATGGGCCTGGAGCTGTTCGACGCCGACCCGGCCGCGTTCGCCGCCGCGCGCGGGCTCTCGGTCCCTTACCTCATTTACAGCGGCCGGCGCGAGGCGGCGAAGGGCACTCCCGCACTGATCGAATACGTGCGCACGTTCCGGGAGCGTACCGGCCGCGACGTGCGGCTGGTGCTCACCGGCAGCGGCGCGGTCGAGCCGGCGCCGTTTGTGGTGGACGCGGGCGTGCTCCCGGAGCCCCAGAAGCGCGAGGCGATCGCCGGAGCGCACGTCTTCGTGCACTCCTCCCGACTGGAGAGTTTCGGGATCGTGCTGCTCGAGGCGTTTCTCGCCCGGGTGCCGGCGCTGGTGCCCGCCGGCAGCGAGGTGCTGCGCTGGCAGTGCGCGCGCGCCAATGCGGGCCTCTGGTACCGCCACTATCCGGATTTCGAGGTGGCGCTGCAGCAACTGCTCGCAGACGAACCGCTGCGGCGGCGGCTCGGCGAGCAGGGACGACGTTTCGTCGAGCGGGAGTATTCCTGGAGCGCAGTGGAGAGGCGGCTATGGCGCGCGCTGGAGGAGCTGTGAACAGCTCGAGCCCTCAACCCGGATGACCGCCCGCTCGCTCCATCAATTCCTCGCCGGATTCAATCTCGGCGACGCGATCAGCCACGAGGCGCTGTTGATCCGCCGGTTCGCGCGCGCGCGGGGACTGGTCTCGGAGATCTGGTGCGACCCGGCCCGCGTGCCGCCCGAGTGGCGCGGCGACATTCGCGACCTCGCCCGTGCGCGCGCGGAGCTTGGCCCCGACGACGCAGTGCTGCTGCACCTCTCCATCGGTTCGCCCGCGAACGAACTGTTCGCGACCCTGCCCGTTCGCCGCGCGATCCTCTACCACAACATCACCCCCCCGGAGTGGTTCCGAGGACTGCGCGACTCGATCGCGCGCCAGCTGGCGCTCGGCCGCGAACAGGCGCGCGCGCTGGCCGGCGCCGCCCACGTCGTGCTCGCTGACAGCGCCTTCAACGCCGCCGAGCTGCGGGCCATGGGCTACGCGCGCGCCGAGGTGTTCCCGCTGGCGCTCGACTTCGAGCAGATCCTCACGCCCCCGGACTCGCGGCGGCTGGCGGAGTGGGCGGACGGGCGGCCCGTCGTGTTGTTCGTCGGTCGCGGAGCGCCGAACAAGCGCCTCGAGGATCTGCTGGCCGTCTTCTACTACCTGCAGCGATACGTGGAGCCGACCGCCCGTCTGATCCACGTCGGCTCCTGGGCCGGCACCGAACTGTACCTGAACTGTCTGCGCGCGAAGGTGCGCGAGTGGGGACTGCGCGACGTGCTGTTCACCGGCGCGCTGCCGCAGGCACAGCTCTCCGCCGCCTATGCGGCCGCGGGCGCGTTCGTGTGCATGAGTGAACACGAGGGGTATTGCGCCCCGCTGATCGAGGCGATCGCACACGACGTGCCCGTTGTCGCGTACGCGGCCGGCGCGGTGGAGGAAACGCTCGGCGGCGCCGGCGTGCTGCTGCGCGCAAAGCGGTTCGACCTGATCGCAGAACTGCTCGGGCGCATCTTCCGCGATCCCGTGCTGCGCGAAGGCATTCTGATGCGGCAGCGCCGGCGGCTGGCGGAGGTGCGCCGCCGCGACCCCGCCGCGGAGCTCTGGGCGCACCTGGCACCGGTCCTCGGCCCGACCGGCTGAACCGGCGGTTCGCGCCAGCCCGCTCGACCCGCTACGTTGGTGCCATGTCCGGCGAAACGCGCATTCGCGTGCTCGGCGACGCGGTGATCAACAAGATTGCCGCCGGCGAAGTGGTGGATCGCCCGGCGTCGGTCGTGAAGGAGCTGGTCGAGAACTCACTCGATGCGGGCGCCACGCACATCGAGGTGGAGGTCGTCGGCGGTGGCCGCACGCTGATCGCGGTGACGGACGACGGCGAGGGGATGTCCCGCGACGACGCGCTGCTCTCGATCGAACGGCACGCGACCAGCAAGATCCGCGACGTCGCCGACATCGAGCACATCGCGACGCTCGGATTTCGCGGCGAGGCGCTCGCCGCCATCGCCGCGGTGACCCGCCTCACGCTGCAGACCGCACGGCGCGGCGATCCGGAAGGCACGGAACTGACTGTACATGGCGGCCGGCTGATGGACGTGCGCGGCATCGGCGCGCCGGCCGGCACGCGCGTCGTCGCGCGCAACCTCTTCTTCAACGTACCCGCCCGCCGCCGCTTTTTGCGCACCGAAGCGACCGAGCTCGCGCAGGTCCGTCAGACGCTGCTGCCCTATGCCCTCTCGCGCCCCGATGTCGGGTTCCGGTTCGTCGCCGACGGCCGAGAGGTGTGGCGACTGGCGGCCGGAGAGTCGCTGTTCGAGCGTCTCGCCGCGCTGTACGGCGAGCCGGTCGCCGCCGCGCTGCGGCCGGTGAAGGGAGAGCGCGGCTCCGTCCACATCGAGGGTTGGGCCGGCCTTCCCCAGACCAGCCGCGCCGACCGCGCCGAGGTTCACCTCTTTGTAAATCGGCGACCTGCCGGCGCGCCGGTGCTGCAGCATGCGCTGAACGAGGCGTATCAGACGCTGCTGCCCCGCGGGCGCTATCCGATGGTGGTGCTCTTCATCGAACTGCCGCCGGAAGAGGTGGATGTGAACGTGCATCCGACCAAACGCGAGGTTCGCTTCCGGCGGCCGGGCGACGTGCGCGATGCGCTGATCGAGTCGGTCCGCGCCGCGCTCGGCCGGCCAGCAGCCGGTGCGCCCGCCGCCCCCTCCGCTGCGGCGGCGCCGGCAATGCCGGAGAGCTGGACCCATCCACGTCTGTCCATTCCCGACCTGCCCCCCGCGCGCGCGTTTGTGTATCCGCGCTGGACGCCGCCCGCGCCCGCCGCCACCGCCCCGAGCCCACCGCCAACGCCCTCCTCCGAGGCGGTCGGAACGCCCTGGAGCTGGTGCCGGGTCGTCGGGCAGGTCGGCGGACTGTTCGTCGTGCTCGAAACGGAAGACGGGCTCGTCGTGATGGACCCGCACGCCGCGCACGAGCGGGTGCTCTACGACCGGCTGATGCGCGAAGCGACCCGCGGACAGGTTCGTTCGCAACCCCTGCTCGTGCCGGAAACCGTCGAGCTCGGCGCCCATGACGCCGAACTGGTGCGGGGTGTTCTGCCGGCGCTGCGAGAGATGGGATTTGGTGTCGCGGAGTTCGGCGGCGACGCGTTCGTGGTCGACGCGGTGCCGGCAGTGCTCGGCGACGTGGTCCCCGCGGGCCTGCTGCCGGAAATCGCCGCAACGCTCGAGCGCGGCGGATCGCGCGGCGGCACCGAACGGTGGATCCAAGACCGCATCGCCACGGCCGCCTGCCGCGCGGCGGTGAAGGCGCGCGACATTCTGAAACTCGAAGAGATCGAGCGGCTGGTCGTGGAACTGGCCGGCACCGACATGCCGTACACCTGTCCGCACGGCCGACCCACGCTGATTCATTTCGACTTCGCGGAACTTCGCCGGAAGTTCGGCCGCGAGTAGCGCCGGCGATCCTCGCGCCGTCAGATGGCCGTCTCAAGCCCCGCGGAACTCAGCGCCGCGTCCGCACCCCGAAGTAGATCAGTTCCAGCGCCGAGTCGCGCGCGGCGCCCAGCCGATGCGTTGCTCCGGGATGGATCACCACACAGTCGAAGGGTTCCAGCCGCACCCGCCGTCGGCCGCACGCGGCCCATCCCCGCCCCGCGACTGCGAGGAAAACCTCCGTCATGTCTCGATGCACATGCGCGGAGGTCGAGCGACCGGGCGGCAGTCGGCAATGTGCCAGCTGCAGCACACCCTCCACCTCGCCCGCGCGCAGCAGCACGCGTTTGACCAATGCCGGATCGTGCGAAACCGCCTCGCCCCGCACACGACGAAAACGCACCCGTTTCACCGCGCGCCGCCGGACCGTGAGTCGGCCACCGTGCGGGCGGCCGCGACATCCACCGACACGCGGAAGAACGCGGGAAACTCCGCCGCCGGCTCGTCGCGCCGCTCCCAATCCGGGATCGCGGCCGGGTCGAAGTACTCCACGTGGACCAGTCGCCGCCCCCTGACGATTCCGCCCCAGAACCTGGTCCGGTAACGCGCATACGGCGTGCCGCCGATCGTGAACGCGATGGGGTAATCGCGCGGCAGGCCGTCCGGACCCAGCGTCACCTTGGTCAGCGCCCCCGGGCCGGCCTGATCGGAAAGGTTCGTGAACACGTGAAACTTCGCAATACGTTCGGCCGCAGAACGCTGCTCCGGCGTGGGCGTCCAGTAGCGCCGGCCGAAGTCGCCGCAACCGACAGCCAGCGCCGTGGCCGCGGCCAGCAGTGCGCCGGTGCCGGCCCATCGGGCGCGACGTCCAAGGGTTGGAGGCACCCGCGTGGCGGCCGTCCAATCCTTGGACGACGCCACGCGGCCGGTGCCGGGATCGGTTCGGGTGGTCACCGCGGGACCTCCGGGGCGCATCTCAGCCCTCGAACACCGCGACCAGCTCGCGCAGCTTTTCGAGCTGGGCCCGCAGCTCCTCGCGGCGGGCTTGCTGCTGCGCAATCGCCTCGGGTTTCGCGCGCGCAAGGAACGCCTCGTTCGCCAGCTTCGCCTCGATGCGCGCAAGATCCGCCTCCGCCTGCTGCAACCGCGCGCGCACCTTCGCCGCGTGGCCGGCGAGGTCTCCGATGTGGTGCACGTCGAGAAACACCGTCGCGATCCGACTGACCGCGCTGGGCATCGGCCGCGCGGGCATGAAGTCCGGCGCGACGCGCACCTCCGGTGCCCGGCAAAACAGCTGCAGCACCGGCCGGTCCGCCTCCAGCCGCGCCGCCGCGACGGCATCGGCAGGCCGCACCACCAGCGCGGCAGTTTCCTGCGGCGCCAGCCCCAGGTCGGCGCGCAGGTTCCGCACGGCACGGATCAGCGCCTGGCGGTCGGCGACGTGGGCGGGTACGGAAGGATCCGGAATCAGCGCGGCGCGCAGCTCCGGCTCGACCGGCCGCGGCCAGGGGGCCAGCGCCAGGTGCTGCTGCGGGCCGCCGTAGCCCATCCGGTGCCACAGTTCCTCGGTGAGGAACGGCATGAGTGGCTGCAACAGCCGCAGCGAGGTCTCCAGCACATGGTGGAGCACGGCCAGCGTCACCGCGCGCCGCGCCGGGTCGGCGCCCTGCAACGGAAGCTTCGCGTACTCGACGTACCAGTCGCAGAACTCGTGCCAGACAAAGTCATAGGCCGCCAACGCATAGTCGTTGAACCGAAACTTCTCCAGCGCGTCATCGCAGGCGCGGATCGCGGCGTCGAGCCGGTCCAGCACGTGCTGGTCGTCCGGCGCCAGTCGGCCCGCCAGCGACTCCAGAGGAGCGCGCGGTGCGCCGTCGCCCCGCTGCAGGTGCAGAAACCTCGCCGCGTTCCAGACCTTCGTCGCAAAGTTGCGGCCGACCTCGAACTTCGCGTCGGACAGCTGCACATCCTGCCCGAGCGCGGTGAGCATCATCAGGCTGGAGCGCAGCGCGTCGGCGCTGGTGGCCTCGATCACCTGCAGCGGATCGATCGCATTGCCGAGACTCTTCGACATCTTGCGGCCGACGTCGTCGCGCACGGTGCCGTGGATCACCACGGTGGAAAAGGGCGGCCGCCCCATGAACTCAATGCCGGCCATGATCATCCGCGCGACCCAGAAGAAGATGATCTCCGACGCGGTGACGAGCGTGGTGGTGGGGTAGAACGCGGCCAGCTCGGGCGTGCGCTCCGGCCAGCCGAACACGCTGAACGGCCACAGCCACGACGAAAACCAGGTGTCGAGCACGTCGGGGTCCTGCGCCGGCTCCGGCGCGCCGCAGGCGCGGCAGGTGCCGGGCCGGCCGCGCGCCGCCCAGGTGTCGCCACAGGCGGCGCAGCTGAAGACGGGGATCCGGTGCCCCCACCAGATCTGACGCGAGATGCACCAGTCCCGGATGTTGTCCATCCACTGCAGATACACGCCGGTCCAGCGCTCCGGCACGAATCGCACCTCACCGCGCCGCACCGCCTCGGCCGCCGGCTCCGCGAGAGGTTTCATTCGCACAAACCACTGCCGGGAGAGGCGCGGCTCAACGACCGTGTGGCACCGGTAGCAGTGTCCGACCGCGTGCACGTGATCCTCGACGCGCTCGAGCAGCCCGTCGCGCTCGAGATCCGCGAGGATGCGCCGGCGGCACTCAAAGCGGTCGAGACCCGCGTACGGGCCGGCGTTTTCGTTCATCCGGCCGTGATCGTCCATCACGTTCAGCGCGGGCAGACCGTGCCGCTGCGCGATCGCGAAGTCGTTTGGGTCGTGCGCGGGCGTCACCTTCACCAGTCCGGTGCCGAAGGCGGGGTCCACCGTCTCGTCGGCGACGAACGGGATCTCGCGCCCGAGCACCGGTAGCACTGCGCGCCGGCCCAGCAGGGGGCGGTGACGTTCGTCGGCCGGGTTCATCGCGACCGCGGTATCGCCCAGCAGCGTCTCCGGCCGCGTCGTCGCCACGACGATGTGCGAGGGCGGCCCGCCACCGACGACCGGATAGCGGATGTGATAGAGGTGGCCGCGGATCTCGCGATGTTCGCTCTCCTCGTCGGACAACGCGGTGGTGCAGCGAGGGCACCAGTTCACGATGTAATGGCCGCGGTAGATCAGCCCTTTCTCGTACAGGCGGATGAACACCTCCTCGACCGCGCGGCTGAGCCCCTCGTCCATGGTGAACCGCTCGCGATCCCAGTCGCACGAAGCCCCGAGACGGTGAAGCTGTCGGATAATCGTGCCGCCCTTTTCCTCGCGCCAGCGCCACACGCGGCGCAGAAACTCCTCGCGCCCGAGGTCCTCCCGACGCAGGTGCTCGCGTCGGAGCTCGCGCTCGACAACGTTCTGCGTCGCGATGCCCGCATGGTCGGTGCCGGGCACCCAGAGGGCGCGCCGGCCGCGCATCCGCTGCCAGCGGATCAGTACGTCCTGGATCGTGTTGTTCAGCGCATGGCCCATGTGCAGCACGCCGGTGACGTTCGGCGGCGGGATCACAATCACGTAGGGCTCACCGGGACCGTCCGGTTCCACGTGCCAGAGCCGGCGCCGAGTCCACTCGGCCTCCCAGCGCGGCTCGACCTCGCGCGGGTCGTATTTGGTCGGAAAGTCGTCCATCAGGGGCGTCCTGCCCAGAGAACGGCGAGCATAGGCGATGCAGCCAGGAGGTGCAAATTCAGCGTGCGCGGCCTGCCCCGCCGCCCATGCCGCGAGAGCGCAGCCACGCCCGGACCGGCACCCCGCCCAGTTCGAGGTCCTCGATCACCCCTCGCCCCCCGCGCACCCGCACCACCACCACGGGGGGCCGGTTCGTTGCACTGAGGGCGGTGCGAGCATATTCCGCCTCCACCTCGGGCGCGACCCGCTCGGGAAGATACAAACGATCGAACGGGGGTATGACCCGGCCGGTGTGGTCCGGGCCCGGCGACCAGCGCACCTTCAGCCAGTCGCCGGTCGCCGGCGGCCACCGACCGAGCCGGCCGAAGTGCGCCAAGCCATCCGGGCCGATTTCGAGCGATGCGGCGACCCAGCCGCGCGGCGTTGGCGCGCGATCCCACGACTGCGTCACCGTGGCCGCCGGGATCTGGATGCGCACGTAGCGGCCCCGAAACACGTCGGCGGGATCCACCGGCTCGCAACGAAACCGGTACACGTGTCCGTGCCTCAGCACCTGCTCGTACCGGACGATTTGTACCAGCGGCACCGCAATCTGCAGCGCGCTGGCGGCCAGAAACACCCCCCGACGCCACCGCGCGCTCATCGTTGCGGCTCTCCGCGTGCCGCGCGTCGGCCCCACGCGAGGTTCACCCCGAGCATCACCGCACCGGCGACGATGAACGCGACACCCCGCCAGAGGTACGACAGCTCCGTGTCAAAAAACCTCGCCAGCATCACCGCGCCCAGCAGCGCCATGCCCGCGTTCACCGCCCCCAGCCGACGGCCTCGCAGACCCTGCACGAGACGCAACACCCCGATCAGCACCAGCACGGCGGTCAGGATCAGTGCGGGCACCAACCCGCCGCCCGCCCCTGCCAGCACCCGCGCGCCGGCCACGCCGATCACCAGCGGTCCCGTCCATGCGCCGCCCCACTCGCGCCGTCGGACCGCATCCCACGCCAGCGCCAGCGCGATGCTCAGCGGCGCCGCCAAAAGGAACACGCCCACGCCGTGTTCAAACCCCCGACACGGCTCGACCTCAACCCAGGTCGCCCGGAAACTCATCAGCAACGTCACCACCACCGCCCCGACGGCCCCCACCACCCGCCACGGCGCCGCCCGCACGCCGGCCTCCGCCGGCCACAACCGCGCGCCAATCAGGTGCATCGCAACCAAGAGCGCTGGCACCCACAAACGCCACTCCCGCGCCGCCTCGTCGAACGGTCGGATCGCGATCAGGTACGCCACCGGCAAAGCGATCGCGCTCGCCCACATCAGCAGCAGCGTCCGCGGATGCGCGCGCCGGCGGCGAAGTTCCCCCGCCAGATAGGGCACCAGCAGCAACAAGCCGCCGAGCGCCGCCAGTCGCTGCGGGTCGTTGGACTCCAGCGCGCCGGCCCACCCGAGCAACGTGCCGAGGTACACGAGCACCGGAACCGCTGCGTCCAGCGAGTAGACCAGCGGCAGCACCAACAGTGCCCACGCGCGCATCAGGTCGTCGACCGTGCTGCCCAGATGGTAGGTCTGGCCAATCAGTGCGAGCGCAAGCCCCACCGCCAGCGACTGAAACGCCCCCACTCCTTCCCGCCATGCCGCACCGCGACCGGCCGCCAGCGTCTGTGCCCCCAACCCCGCTGAGATGACCAGCGGCGCGATCGCGATCGCCGCACGCGCCGGCCGCGAGAGTCCGTCCCAGTTGTGGGCGAGCAGAAGCATCAGTCCCCCGCCGATGAGCACCGCCGCCAGCACCGCCAGCAGCGCCGCTCCCCACCGCCGCGCCGCGCCACCATCCGTGGGCACATAGCCGGCACGGATGCGCAGCGCGATGTCGTCGGAGATGACACCACGCCGCACCAGCTCCGGAAGGTCGTCCTCCAGCCACCGCCGAGCATAGGGGCGCCTCGGCAGCGGCGTGTGCTCCCCACCATTCGGCATGGGCGCGATTCAATCCCTGCCCACCACCCTTGTCAACCGGCCGAGCGGGCCAATCGGGCGTCGCGCGCGGACCCGTCGCCCGCACGGTCGCCTCCGTGGTATGCTTGCGGGTGCCAGCGTGTTCGAACCTCGCCGCGCGAACGAAAGGGGATCCGATGATCGCGAATCTTCAGTCGCGGGGACCTGTGGGCCTTGTTGCGGTGGCGATCGGCCTTACTGCGGCCGGTGGAGTCACCGTCCCGCCTCCTGCCAACAGCTCGCGCAACGCGGGGCCGAACATGGGGACCGCTCGCGTCGAAGTCTACAAACGTATCCGCGGCGTTGCGCTCAATATGTACATCTTCGAGCCGCCGGCACATTCGACCAACCGCCCCCGGCCGGCGATCGTCTTTTTCTTCGGCGGCGGATGGAGGGGCGGCACTCCCGCCCAGTTCCGGCCCCAGGCCGAGCGGCTCGCGGCGCGGGGGATGGTCGCGATGTGCGCGGACTATCGAGTGTCCTCCCGCCACGGGGTCACCGCCAAGGACTGCGTCGAGGATGCAAAATCCGCGATCCGGTGGGTCCGCGCGAACGCCGGTCGCCTCGGCGTGGACCCGAACCGAATCGCCGCCGCCGGCGGTTCCGCGGGCGGGCATCTTGCGGCCTGCGCCGGCGTGGTGCCGGGCTTCGAGACGGAGGGCGAGGACCGGGCGGTACCGTCGGTACCGAACGCGATGGTGCTGTTCAACCCTGTGCTGGTGTTGGCGCCGCTCGTCGGTCTCACTGACTGTTCGGAAACACGAACGAATGAGCTGCGTGAACAATTGGGCGCCGAGCCCGCCGCTCTCTCGCCGGCACACCACGTCACCAGCAACCAGCCGCCGTGCATCATCTTTCATGGAACCGCGGACACCACCGTTCCCTACCGGACCGCCGAAATCTTTGCGGACCTGATGCGCCGGCACGGCAACCGGTGCCAGCTCGTACCCTTCGAAGGGGCGGGCCACGGTTTTTTCAACTACGGCCGTGCCGGCGGCGGCTACGCGGAAACGCTGCAGAGGACAGAGGAGTTTCTTGAATCGCTCGGCTACTTGGAGCGGGAGGCGACTTTCCGCTGAGCCGGTGGATTGCTGACCCCACCACCGAGCAGCACCTCACCGATCAGCTCAACGTGTTCGTTCGGTCGCGGAACTGGACCACCGCCGCCGCGACCCCGACCGGCGGGGGGGGAGACCACCTCAACTCAGGCGGCCGGGCAACGCCCACTGCGGAAAATAGGTCTGCGCCAACAGCACGTACAGCAGCGCGCCCATTACCAGGAACGTCAGGATCGCGACGATCGCGTAGCCCAAACCCGGCTCGGCAGTGGGCACGCCCAACGCCGCCTCCAGTTCGGCCTTCGGCTCGATCGTCGGCACCGGTGCACCTTCGGTCTTCGGTGCCGCCGTCACCGGTGGTCGCGCGAGCACAACGGTGCGCGCACTGGAGACGGGCGCCTCGCTCCGTTTGATCCGGATCGTCTTGCGTTGCGTGGTCGGCGCAGCAGCGTCCAACGCAGAGGCGGGAATGGAAATGCGGGCGGTGGCGCCCTTCGCCTCCAACGTCGCGGCCGGCGACGGAGTCTCCACCGTCGCCGGGCCCGCTGAGGGCGGTGACACCGCCGGTTCCGCGGGCGCCGACGGCGATGGCGGTTTGAGCACGACCGTTTTCGGCGCAGCACCGGGCGCGCCCTCCGGACGCTTCAGCACGATGGTCTTCGGCGCCGGCCCGGCGGCCGGCCGCTGCAGTCGGACGGTCTTCGGGGGCGTGCCGGGCGCGGGCGGCACCGCGGCGGGCGGAATCGTCATCTTGCCGGTGTCACCGAGCGAACCGCCCGTCGGCAGCGACTCCTCCTCGTCAATAATGATGCGCGCGGTGCGGCCGAGCGCTCCCTGAGCCGCGGCCGCGGCCGCAGCGGCGGGTGCCTGCACGCCCTCGGTCGCGATCGGCGAGGTCGCTCGCTTCGTCGGGATCGCCTTCGGCACTTCCCCCGCTTTCTCCGCCGCAAGCCGCTGGGACTCGCTCAGCGGAATGCGCGAGGTGGCCGCCTTCGCGACCGGGACCGACTCGCCCGGCTGCACGGGCTGCGAATCCGAAACACTTAGCCGTGTCGTCTGCGATTTCGGCGGGACCGCAGAGGGCATGCGCACTTCGGTGCGCGGAGAGACCGACTTCAGCACATCCGCAACGCGCAACGGCTCGTCCCCCGTGGGCGCCGAGTCGGGCGGCTCTGCCGCGGAAAGATCAATGCGTTTCGTCTCCGGCTTGAGCCCGTTCGGTTTTCCCGACCCCGGCAACCGCAACTTGGGCGGCAACTCGGAGGGTGACGGCTCCTGCGGCGACGTGTCCCTGGCCTCGTCAATCATGTTGCTGGCCTCGCTGCTGTGCTTCCGTCTCGCACATTAGGCCAATTCGACGCCGGGGTCAATGCCCGCAGCCCATGGACGTGGGGCGGCATGGCTTGCGGCCCGTCGGCGGCCATGCTAGTCGGAGCAGGGGCGGTCAGGAGGTCTGCGCCGCCCCGCAGAGGAGTATCGCATGAGCCCAACGCCGGTTCCCGGGATTCGACGCCGCGCATTTCTGCGCCACACGAGCGCGGTGGCGGCCAGCGTCGCCGCGCCGCACCTGGCGCTCGCCCAGTCGGGCGACCGCCCCTTCCGCACGGTGCTGATCGGCTGCGGCTGGTGGGGTAACAACATCCTCCGGGAGGCGATCGCCTCCCGCGAATGCCGCATTGTGGGCTTGTGCGACGTTGACCGGCGCGCGATGGAGGCGACCGCCGGCCGGGTCCGCGAGTCCTGCGGCGATGAACCGCGGTGCCTCGTCGATTACCGGGAGCTTCTGCAGTTGACCCGCCCGGATATCGCGATCGTCGCGACGCCCGACCACTGGCATGCGCTCCCGACTCTCGCCGCGATCGAAGTGGGCGCTCACGTCTACGTCGAAAAGCCGATCGGCCACACGATCGGCGAGGGCCAGGCGATGGTCCGCGCCGCGCGCGCGGCCGACCGCGTGGTGCAGGTCGGCACACACCGCCGGATCTCGCCACACAACATTTCCGCGCGGGAGTTCATCCGCAGCGGCCGGCTGGGGCGGCTGGGCATGGTCCGCGCCTTCGTGCTGTATTCCGGCGGACCGGAGCGGCCGCGCCGGAACATCGAGCCACCAGCATGGCTGGACTGGAATCTCTGGTGCGGGCCGGCACCGCTTCGGCCTTACAACGGCGAACCCGACGGTTCTGCGGGCGGCGGCATTCACCCGCGTGGATTTCGTCAGTACCTCGACTACGCGAACGGTACTCTGGGCGACTGGGGCGTCCACTGGCTCGACCAGATTCTCTGGATCACCGGCGAGCGCGCCCCCCGCACCGTGATGTCGATCGGCGGTAGGCCAGTGAAAGGCCCTCCCGTGCTCACCGACACCGAGCAGACCTCCGACGCGCCGGACCACCAGTGCGCGATTTTCGAGTTCGATGGGTTCACGGTCAGCTGGGAACATCGTCTGTTCGCGGGCAACAACGCCGAAAAAGGCGAGAGCGTGGGATGCTATTTCTACGGCACCGAGGGGACGCTGCACCTGGGCTGGCGATCCGGGTGGACCTTCTACCCGAGCGATCCGAAAAAACCGGAGATCCGGGAGGAGGCCCGGCTGAACGCGCCAGACCACCAAAACATCCGAGAACTGTGGGCGGATTTTCTGGCCGCAATCCGGGAACGGCGGCGGCCGGTGTCTGACGTCGGCGAAATCCATCTGGCGACCAACATGTGCCTGCTTGCGATGATCTCGATGAGACTGCGCCGGAGTCTGCGCTGGGATGGCGCGCGCGAGCAGGTCGTGGGCGACGACGAGGCGCAGGCGCTGTTGCGGCGCCCCTATCGCGCACCGTGGGTCTATCCGGTCGTCTGATCGTGCCGCCGCCCGCTTGCGTCCCGGCGGCGGCGGCGTAGACTCGGCGTATGAGCCCACACGATCCGGCTGTGCGGAGATGGCGGCACGCAGCGGCCACCGTGCAAACGATCGCGATGCTGGTGGTGGCAGCTGGTCTGATCGGGTTCTCGATCTGGTGGGGCCGCCGCCAGACACCCTCCGCGGTGCTGGAGCGAACGGACGATCAGTTCCCGGTGGACTACGTCTGCGAAGCCTGCCAGCACAAGTTTCAGATGACCTATCAGCAAGCATGGACACTGATCCGCGAGGGCAAGACCGAAAGCCCGCCCGGGCAGTACCGTCGGTTCCCGTGCCCGCGATGCGGTCAGGTCAAGGCGGTGAGCCATGAAGCCGTGGCACGTTGACCGGTGCTCGCGAAGGCGTGGCTTCACGCTCGTGGAGCTACTCGTCGTCATTGGCGTGATCGCCGTGCTGATGGCGATGCTGCTGCCATCGATCACCTCGATGCGCGAGCGTGCGATCATGGTGCGCTGCAAGCAAAACCTCGGCAGCATCATGCAGGCGGCGATCCAGTACGCGTCGCAGTCGCCGGACCGCGACTATCCCGACTCGTGGCGGTGGGTGTACAGCCGGAGCCTCTCCTACGGCGGCGTCTGGATGGACTGGGCCTTCTTTGAAACGGTCACGAATGGGTTTCTGTGGCCGTTCCTCGCGCGCGAGCCGCGCGTCTATTACTGCGAAAAGTTTTTGAAGACATATCCGCTGAATCCCAACTTCCCGCCTGACGCGCCCTGCTATGTGAGCTATGTCATGAATGAGTACTACCGCTCAAGTGGCTGGAACAGCCAGCCGCGAATGCGCCGCCAGCAGATCCTCTTTCCTGCCCGGGAGGCGATCTTCGGCGAGGAAACGCCGATCGCCACCCCTTACAACAACAGCGTGATCAACAACCTCTGTCTGGGCGTGCCGGAGTATGACGGCAAGGACGCGAAAACCGGTACCCGTCGCGATGGGCTCGCGGCCTTTCATGATGCCCCGGGGGGCAACCTGCGGGAGGGCTACGCGAACGTCGCATTCGCCGACGGACACGTAGAGCGCATCCACCCCCGGGATATCAAGGAGTACTTCACGCCGGAGATCGTCAAGCGCCGTCTGTTCCCCGACCGCATTCCGAAGTAGCCCGCCGGCGTTCGCAACCGGTCGCGATTCGGGAGGTACCATCGTATGAGCTCACTCACACGACGCGCATGGCTCAAAAAGTGTCTGGAGAGCGGCGTCGCACCGTTGATGATCGCCCATCCGCTGCGCGGCCACGCCGCGCCGTCAAACCGCATCACCATGGGTCTGATCGGCATGGGGCTGATGATGAAAGGCCACCTGCGCGCGATGTGCGGTCGGCCAGACGTCCAGGTGCTGGCCGTCTGCGACGTGGACCGCGGCCGCCGGGAGAGCGCGCGTCAGGCCGTCGAGGCGGCCTACGGCGCGCAGCGCGCGTCGGGCAGCTGGCACGGTTGCGAAGCAGTGAACGAATTCGAACGGATCCTCGCGCGCGACGACATCCAAGCCGTGCTGATCGCCACTCCCGACCACTGGCACGCCCCCATCGCCTGTGCCGCGATCCGCGCCGGCAAGGACGTCTACGTCGAAAAACCGATGACGCTCACTCAGCGCGAGGGCCGTGTGCTCAGCCAGCTGGCGCGACAGTGCGGCGCAATCGTCCAGGTCGGCACCCAACAGCGGTCGGAGAACGCGTTCCGGAGAGCCTGCGAAATCGTCCGCAACGGCTGGATCGGCCGGGTCCACACCATCTACGCGCGACTAGGTGAATTCCCGCCGCCCGTCGAGCTGCCGGAGGAGCCGATCCCCGATGGCTTCGACTACGATCGCTGGCTCGGGCCGACGCCCTGGCGCCCCTACAACGCCGAGCGGGTGAAGGGCGATTACGGCGGTGGCTGGCGCCGCTTCTGGGAGTACGGTTCGCGCAAAAACGGCGACTGGGGCGCCCATCATTTCGACATCATTCAATGGGCGCTGGGCATGGATGACTCGGGCCCGATCGAATTCATCCCCAAGGGATGGGAAGGCACCGAGTTTCAAACTCATGTGTACGCGAACGGAGTACGCGTGCTGCGAGACCATCCAACCCGCGACGGACACATGATCCAGTTCATCGGCACCGAGGGAGAGGTCTGCGTGAGCCGGGGCAACCGGCTGGACACCATCCCGGCCGCGCTCGCGGAACGCACGCCGGGGCCGAACGAGATCCGCCTCTACGAGTCAGCGAACCACCACGACAACTGGATCGAATGCATCCGCACGCGCCGCCCCACGATCTGCCCCCCGGAGGTCGGCCATCGCAGCGCGACGATCTGCATCCTCGCCGGGATCGCGGAGCGTCTCGGCCGGCCGATCCGCTGGGATCCGGTCCGCGAAGACATTGTCGGAGATGAGGCTGCTCGCCGTTGGCTCGACCGGCCACGACGGGCGCCTTATCTGATGTTGTAACCCTCATCGAGGAGGTCACGCCGTGCTTCTCGTTCCATTGCTGCTGTGGGCGCTCAGCGCGACGACCGCGCTGGCCAGTGTCGAAGAGGATCTCGCCCGACTGCTGCCCCAGCTGGCCGACGCCAATCCCGCGACGCGCGGCGACGCCCGCCAGCTGCTGCGCGGTATCACCGCCCGCGCGTCGGCCCCCGAGCGCGGCAACGAGCGCGCGGAACTCGAACGCGCACTGGCCGCGCGGGCCGGGGACCGGACCCTGCCCGCTGCGGTGCGCATCGAGCTGATGGCACAACTTGAGACCGTTGGCGGATCGAACTGCGTGCCGGTGCTCGCAGCCGCCCTGACGGAGCCCGAGCGCGAACTGCGCGACGCGGCACGACGAGCACTGGAAGTGAACCCCTCCGCCGAAGCGGGCGCGGCGTTGCGTGCGGCGCTCGAGACGACAACCGACCCCCTGCTGCGGCTGGGGCTGGTCCATTCACTCGGCATCCGCCGCGATCCGGCCGCGATGCCGCTGCTGGTGCGCGCGCTGGAGGACCCCGCCACCCGCGCGGCCGCCGCCGCCGCACTGGGGCGCCTCGGTGGTGCACCGTCCCTTGCCGCATTGCAGCGCGTCGCCACCACCGGTGACGCCGCCATCGCGGCAGCGCTGGTGGAAGGCGCTGCCCGCTCCGGCGGTGCCGGCCGCGCGGCGCTGCTGAGGCTGTCGGCGGACGCCACCGCACCTCCGGCGCTGCGTGCCGCCGCGATCGCCACGCTGATCGAACGCGAGGCGGACCCCGATGAGGCCCTCCGGCGCATGACCACTGCGCTCACCGATGCCAGCGTGCAGATCCGAACGGCCGCGCTGGCCGCCGCCGCATCCCGGCGCGGCCCTGCGCTCTCCGCCGCTCTGGTCCGCGCATGGAACGAATTACCCCCGGACGCACGTGCCGGGGCGATCGACCTGTTGGACGAGTCCGCGAAAGATTTTGTCGCCGCACAGTGCCGGTCCGACGATCCCGCGCTCGCCGGCCGGGCAATCGAGGCCTACGCGCGTTTGGCGGGCGGTGCGGCGCTGTCGGCGCTGTTGGAGTGGGCGTCAGCCGAAACGCCGCTACGGCGGACCGCGATGCGCGCGATCGAAACGCTCACCGGCGACAGCGTGCGCGACGACCTTCTGCGCGCCGCCGTCACGGGTGCGCCACCGCGGCGGGCGGCCGCGCTGATCGCACTTGCGCGCCGGCGGGAAGCCGGCGCCGCGACGGTACTGGCGCAGGCGCTCACCGATCCGGAGCCGGCCATCACTCGTGCGGCTCGGGAAGGTCTGCGCGTCGTTGGCGGAGCCGACCAGCTCGAGCCGCTGTTGCGGTTCGCCGCTCAGCAAGAGCCGGACGCGTTGAACGACCTTCGCGCTATGCTCACACGGTTGCGCAATGACGCGGCGGCCGGCGCGCGACTGATTGCGCTGGCGCAGAAGAGTGGCACCGCTGAGCGCGCCGCGGTCGCAGCGGTGATTGGTGTGGTGGGAGGAACCAACGCACTCACGTGGCTGCGCGAGCAGCTCGAGGCGCCGGAGCCGCGCCTGCGAACCGCCGCCACGCGCGCGCTGTCGGAGTGGTCCGGCCCGGAGGCGCTGCCGTTGCTCCGCGAGCTGGTCGCAAAAGAGGACGCGAACGAGACCGACCGCCGGCTCGCAGCACGGGGCATTGCCCGCCTGGTGCTGGCCTCCACGAACGCGCCGGCCGAACTGCGCTGCGATGCCGCGCTCGCCGCGCTGCGCGCGGCCCGCGAGCGGGAGGACCGGCTTGCGCTGATCGCCGCGCTCGCGACCGTACCGGATCCGCGCGCCGCCACCGCGCTGCGCGAGCAGCTCGACCAAGACCCCGCCGCCCGGAAAGAAATTCTGCTCGCGATGGCCACTCTTGCGGAAACCATCGGCAAGCGGGACCGTGAGCTGGCGCGGCAACTGGCGCGCCAGGTGCTCGCCGCCTCGGACGCGCCCGACGCCGCTCGTACGAAAGCCGAACCGCTGGCCCGCTGATCCGCTCCGGGCGCGGCGGTCCAACGATTGGAGGCTACCGTAGGGCTGTCTTCCAAGCCTTGGAACTTCTCTTTGCCGCGCCCGGATACGGCGCCGCGCGCGGCATCCTCGAGCGCCGCGTCAGCCCGTCAGTCGCCCTTTGGCGCGCTCCGGCTGCCGGCGTCCGAACTGTCCGCTCGGCGCGCAGGGGCCAAGCGTTCCTCCGCCGGCAGCGGTTCACCGCGCCCCGGGGGAATGTTCAGACCATACTCCTCGATCTTCCGGTGAATCGTCCGCCGACTGATGCCCAGCCGTCGTGCCGCCTCCGCGCGATTGCCGCCGGTTGCGGTGAGCGCTTGTTCGATCAGCCGGCGCTCCGCCTCCGCGAGTGTCAGCCCTTCCAACCGCGGGGCCGCCGGCGACGACGCCATCGCGACCGGTGCCACCGCGCGCAGCTCCGGCGGCAGATCGCCGAGGTCCAGCACCTCACCTCTCGCCAGCACGATCATTCGCTCGAGCACATTTCGCAGCTCGCGCACATTCCCGGGCCAGGAATAGACGTTGAAGACGTCCAAAACCGCAGGGGAGAGCTTCGGCGGCGAACGGCCGTTCTGCGCGGCGAGCTCCTCGACGAAGTGCGCCGCCAGCAACGGGATGTCCTCGCGGCGCTCGCGCAGCGGTGGCAGCCGGATCGACACCACATTCAACCGGAAGAAGAGGTCCTCCCGAAACGCCCCCTGGTCCACCATCCGTTTCAGGTCACGGTTGGTCGCGGTGACCAACCGCACATCGACGTCAATGGGCATGCTGCCGCCCACACGCTCGAAGCGATGCTCCTCGATCACGCGCAAGATTTTCACCTGGATCGCCGGTGAGATTTCGCCGATTTCGTCGAGAAACAGCGTGCCGCCATCCGCGATCTCAAACCGGCCGATCCGCCGCTCGGTCGCACCGGTGAACGCACCCCGCTCGTGCCCGAACAGCT
The DNA here is from genome assembly GCA_026417735.1 of Kiritimatiellia bacterium. Lineage (NCBI taxonomy): Bacteria > Pseudomonadati > Kiritimatiellota > Kiritimatiellia > Kiritimatiellia bacterium. The sequence goes on along the minus strand of JAOACR010000007.1, from coordinate 655 downwards.
CACTTTCCAGCAGCGTCGGCGCCAGCGCGGCACAGTGAACTGCGACGAACGGCCCGTCGCGCCGCGGTGAGAGACCATGAATCGCGTGCGCGATCATCTCCTTGCCGGTGCCGCTTTCGCCCTGAATCAGCACGGTCGTGCGGGTCGGCGCCACCTGCCGCACCGTCTGCAGCACCTCCAACATCGCCGCCGACTGGCCCACGATGTGCTCGATGCCGAAGCGGACGTCGAGCTGCTCTTTCAGCCGGCGGTTCTCGGTGCGCATGTCGCGCGTCTCGATCGCCCGCTTCAGCAGCACCTCGAGCCGGTCGAGGCTGACCGGCTTCTGCAGAAAGTCGTACGCGCCGGCCTTCACCGCCTCGACCGCCGTCTCGATGCTACCGTAGGCGGTCAGCAAAATCACGACGGGCTGGGGCTGTCGCGCGAGAATGCGCCGCAGCAGTGTCAGACCGTCCATCCCCGGCATCCGGAGGTCCGTCAGTACGACGTCCGCGGGCTCCTCCGCGAGCATCGCGAGCGCCTGCTCCCCGCTTTCGGCCAGACGCACCCGGTAGTCCCCCGCCAGCGCGCGGGCGAGCCCCTCGCGGGTCGGCCGCTCGTCGTCCACGATCAACACCGACCGCAGCCGCTTCACGCGCGCATCTCCTCGTGGCGG